>VGXI01000001.1 GCA_016873475.1 bacterium
GGGGCTGGCCGAGCGCTTCGGCTTCACCGTTGGCCAGCAGATCACCTTGCGCGGCACGATCTACCCGGGGCGATGGGATTTCACGGTGCGCGGCATCGCGCGCAGCACTTCGCCCGACCTCGACACGAACTGGCTGCTCTTCTCCTGGGACTACCTGAACGAGCGCATGGGCAACCCCGGCCTCGTCGGCGTCTACACGGTGCTGATCGACGACCCGACGCGCGCGGCGGCCGTCTCGACGGCCATCGATGCCGGCTTCGCCAACAGCGCCGCCGAGACCAAGACCGAGACCGAGAAGGCCTTCCAGCTCGGTTTCATCACGATGCTCGGCAACATCCGCCTCGTGATCTACGCCCCCGGCACCGCGATCGTGATCGCCATCCTGCTCGTCGCGATGAACACGATGATGATGGCCGCCCGCGAGCGGACGCGGGAGATCGCCATCCTCAAGGCGATCGGCTTCACGGATCGCACTGTGCTCGGTCTCGTGCTGGCCGAGTCGATGCTGCTCGGCCTGACCGGTGGCCTGCTCGGCGCCGGGCTCGCACGGGTCGTCTTCGACCTCACGGACTTCACGGCGGGCGGCTTCTTCCCTAACTTCAGCGTCACCGGCGGCACCATCGCGCGCGCCTTGGCGATCGCCGCCTTCCTCGGCCTCGTCAGCGGCGCCGTGCCCGCGCTGAGCGCGGCACGATTGAAGATCGTCGACGCCCTGCGCCACGCGGGCTAGCGCGAAAGGAGGCGCATGGCCATCCCGCTCGCCTACAACCTGCGCAACCTGCGCGTGCGCAAGGCGGCCACCCTGATGACGGCCGGGGGCATCGCGCTCGTCGTCGCCGTGCTCGTGCTGACGCTCGCGCTCGCCAGCGGCTTCCAGCGGACCCTCGTCGCCACCGGCCGCGCCGACAACCTGCACGCCCTGCGGACAGGCGCCACGAGCGAGATCGAGTCGGGGATCGCGCGCGATGTGGCCCGCGTGATGCTCGCCGACGAGGCCGTCGCTCGCCAGGCGGACGGCCAGCCGATCGCGAGCGCGGAGTGCGTCGTGCTGACCACGCTCGCGCGCCGGGGATCGCAGACGACCTCCAATGTCAGCGTGCGCGGGGTCGGGCCGGGTGCGCGGGCGCTGCGGCCGGAGCTGCGCCTGGTCGCCGGCCGCTACTTCAACGCGGGGCAGGACGAGGTGGTGGTCGGCCGCGGCGCCGCCGACCGCTTCCGCGGGGCCGGGCTCGGCGAGAGTCTGCGCTTCGGCGCCCGCGACTGGCGCGTGGTGGGCGTCTTCGAAGCCGCGGGCAGCGCCTTCGAATCCGAGATCTGGGGCGACGCCGAACTCCTGATGCCCGCCTTCGACCGCGACGGCTACTCCTCGCTCACGCTGCGCCTGGCCGATCCCGGCCGCTTCGCGACCGCGAAGGCGCGTCTGGAGGCCGACCCGCGCCTGCGCGTCGACCTGCGCCGCGAGTCGGACTTCTACGCGGCGCAGTCGCAGCAGCTCGCCGGGCTCCTGCGCGGCCTCGGCTTCTTCCTCGTCGTCGTGATGGCCTTCGGCGCCGTCTTCGGCGCGCTGAACACGATGTACGCCGCCGTCGGCGCGCGGGCAAAGGAGATCGGCACCCTGCTCGCCATCGGCTTTCGGCCCTGGCAGGTGATGACGAGCTTCCTCTTCGAGTCGCTGCTCATCTCGCTCGCGGGGGGGTTGCTCGGCTGTCTGCTCGCGCTGCCCATCCACGGCGTCTCGACGGGCACCACCAACTGGTCGAGCTTCAGCGAGGTGGCCTTCCGCTTCCGCATCACGCCGGGGATCCTGCTCACCGGGCTCATCGCTTCGCTCGCGCTCGGCCTGATCGGCGGCTGGTTCCCGGCGCGCAGCGCCGCTCGGCGCGTGATCGCCGAGGCGCTGCGCAGCTAGGCCGGTGCGGAAACGAGAAGCCCCGCCTCCCGAACGGGAGGCGGGGCGGCATCGCTTCCTAGGAGAGGAAGATCAGTACAGGCTCTTGACCGTGCCGAAGCTGGTCTCCTCGACTGCGGTCGTGCAGTCCATACCAGTGATGTCGATCGTGTAGTAGCCCATGTCGCTGGGGCTCCAGCCGTCGACGACGATGTAGTACAGAGAACCGGCGGTCACCGCGACGGGCGAACCGCTGGCGTAGGTCAGCTCGGAGACGTAGCCCGGGCAGAAGTCGTCGTTGCAGGCGATCACATTGAGGCCAGAATCCAGGACGTAGAGCTTCGTGTCATACGCAGAAGCGGCGCAGAGCGTGATCTCCAGCACGCCGTTCAGGCAGGGCACGAGGGAGTAGACGACATCAGGCGCCCCGGGCAGGTTGTAGGGGCAGACCGCATCGTAGTCGTTGCCGTAGCCGATCGTGCTGCCCGACCCCGAGAAGGGCAGGACGGTGATCGGCGTGGCAGAGGCGACCGTGTCGCCGCCCTGGCGGTCGAGCGGATGGTCGACGATGGGATAGTTGTAGGGGGTCTTCTCCGCGACGGCCGTCGCGGCGATCAGCAGCAGGCCGACCGTTAGCAAAGTAGCGAGTCTCATGGAGTCCTCCTGATTGTCTCAGTTGTTGTTCGCCTCCTGGACGGACAGATCGCTGGTCCCGATCGCCCAGCTTCGGCTCTGACTGGCTTGCGTTCCTGCCAGTGCCGACCCAATGACCGGCGTCCAAGCATGTAAGAGCATAGCATCTGGATTGCTTGCTTTGGAAGCAGGAAAGCGCAGACTCGGCGCTGCCTCCCGGAGCACCCGAGCTCCCCCGAGCCCGCCTGGGGACTGGCACCTTCCCCCGTTTCTGGAGTATTGTCGCGCTCGACTCCCGAGGCCCGCCGCCGAGGTCCAATCGCGATGCGCTGCCCCACTCGCCTGCCCGCGCTTCTCCTGCTGCTCCTCCTACCGGCCGCCTCCTGCTCGGAGGAGACCGTGGGCGGCGGCGAGCCGGCGGCCGTCTGGACCGTTCGCGTGCTGGCGAGCTATCCCCACGATCCAGCGGCATTCACGCAGGGTCTCGTCATCGCCCAAGGGCAGCTCTACGAGAGCACGGGCCTGCACGGGCAGTCGACCCTGCGCCGAGTCGAGGTCGCGACGGGGGCCGTCCTCGACGGGGTCAGCCTCGACGACGCGGACTTCGGCGAGGGCCTCGCCTACCTGCCTGACGGCGACCGCCTCGCGCAGCTCACCTGGACCTCGAACCGCGGCCTCGTCTACGCGCGCGACACGCTCGAGCAGGTGGCCGAGTTCAGCTACGCGGGCGAGGGCTGGGGTCTCGCCTTTGACCCGACTCGCCAGCGGCTGATCATGAGCGATGGCACGGCGACCCTGCGCTTCCTCGATCCGGCGAGCTTCGCCGAGCTGGGTCGCGTCGAGGTGCGCGAGGGCGGCCGGCGCGTCGGCATGCTGAACGAGCTGGAAGTCGTGGCCGGCACGCTCTACGCGAACGTGCTGCCGACGAGTCGCATCGCGCGCATCGATCCCGAGACCGGCCGCCTCGAGGCCTGGATCGACTGCAGCGCCCTGCGCCCCGCCGGCCTGCCGCCCGCCGCTGCGCTCAACGGGATCGCCTACGACCCGGCCGGGGAGCGCTTCCTGCTGACCGGAAAACTCTGGCCGACGCTCTACGCCGTCGAGTTCCTGCCGCCCAGCTCCGCGCGCTAAGCCACGCCACGGCAAGCGCTTCCCTGCCAGTCCGGGGCGCCGGAAAAAACCGGCTTGACATCATATCGAAGTGATATCACACTGTTATCGTCCCGACCGCCGAAGGGCGGTCGCCTTACCCCAGCGAGGAGGCTTCCATGTCCGCCGAACGAATCCGCGGCGCCCTTTCCGGCTACCCGATGCTGCTCGTCATGTTCGCCCTGCTGGCCGGGGCGGTCTGGAGCTTGGTCAACGCGATTCGCCTGGAGAGCTCGCCCCTGCTCCTGCTCTTCTTCCCGCTCCTCATCCTGGCCTTCCTGAGCATGGCCGGCTTCTTCGTCGTCAATCCGAACGACGCGCGCGTGCTGGTGCTCTTCGGCACCTACAAGGGAACGGTGAAGCGGAACGGCTTCTACTGGGCGAATCCCTTCTTCACCAAGCGCAAGATCACGCTGCGGGCGCGCAACCTGAACGGCGAGCGCATCAAGGTGAACGACGCGGCGGGCAACCCGATCGAGATCGCCGTCGTGCTCGTCTGGCAGGTTGCCGAGACCTACAAGGCCTGCTTCGAGGTCGACGACTACGAGCACTACGTCGTCGTCCAGAGCGAGGCGGCCGTGCGGCACATGGCCGGCGCCTACCCCTACGACACCTTCAGCGACGAGGACGACCAGGGCCTGACCCTGCGCGGCGGCAAGGACGCGGTGGCCGACGTGCTCGAGCGCGAACTCGGCGAGCGCTTCGCGCGGGCCGGCATCCAGGTGATCGAGGCCCGCATCAGCCACCTGGCCTACGCGCCGGAGATCGCCGAGGCGATGCTGCGCCGGCAGCAGGCGACGGCCGTCGTCGCCGCCCGCAGCCAGATCGTCGAGGGCGCGGTGAGCATGGTGGAGATGGCCCTGGAGCGCCTGAGCGCGCGCCACATCGTCGAGCTGGACGAGGAGCGCAAGGCCGCGATGGTGAGCAACCTGATGGTGGTTCTGTGCAGCGAGAACGCCGCGGCGCCGGTCGTCAACGCCGGCTCGCTCTACCACTAGGAGCGCCGTGCCCCCCCGCAAGAACTTTCTCTTGCGCATTCCCGAGCCGCTGTGGGAGGACCTCCAGCGCTGGGCCGCCGACGAGCTGCGCAGCGTGAACGCCCAGATCGAGTTCCTCCTGCAGCGGGCGGTGGCGGAGCGCCGGGGCGGCGCGGCGCCGCCGGCCGAGAGCGACCCGCGAGGCCCGCAGGCCCGATGACGCCCAGCCTGCTCGCGACCCGCGATCTCGCGCGCCACTACCGGCGCGGCCCGCAGACGGTGCGCGCACTGGACGGCGTCAGTTTCGAGCTGGCGCGCGGCGAGTTCCTCGCCGTGCTCGGCGCCTCGGGCTCGGGCAAGTCGACGCTGCTCAATCTGCTCGCCGGACTCGACACGCCCAGCGCCGGCGAGATTGCGCTCGAGGGCCGCCGTTTGGACGGGCTCTCGCGCCGCGAGCTGGCTGCCTACCGGTCCGAGCGCGTGGGGATGATCTTCCAGGCCTTCAACCTGCTGCCCCAGTACACGGCGCTCGAGAACGTCGCGCTCGCCCTCCTCTTCGGCCGCCGCGCCGCCCGCGAGCGGCGCGCCGCCGCGGGGGCGATGCTCGAGCGCCTGGGCCTCGGCGATCGCCTCGAGCACCGCCCCGGCGATCTCTCGGGCGGCGAGCAGCAGCGCGTGGCCGTGGCGCGCGCGCTCGTCAAGCGGCCGGAGATCCTCTTCGCCGACGAGCCGACCGGCAATCTCGACCGCGAGAACAGCGAACAGCTCGGCCGGCTGCTGGGCGAACTGGTGGCCGGGGGGCAGACCCTCGTCCTCGTCACGCACGACCGCGCGCTGGCCGAGCGCCTCGCCCAGCGATTGCTGCGGCTGGACTACGGCCGCATCGCCGAGGTCTGGCAGCCCGTCCGCGAGGCGAGGCCATGACCCTCGGCGATGCGCTCGGCATGGCTGCCGGCAACCTGCGCCGCCTGAAGTTGCGTGCGGGGCTGACGATGGCCGGTGTCGTCATCGCCGTGGGGGCGATGGTGGCGATGCTCTCCTTCGGGGCGGGCAACCACCGCTTGGGGGCGAGTCAGGCCGAGCGCCTCGGCCTTCTGAACACGGTGCAGGTCACGCCGAGCAGCCCGCGGGACAGCCTGCAATCGCCGCCCCTGGACGCGGCCGCCCTCGCCCGCCTCGCGGCCCTCCCCGGCGTGCGGCTTGCCTATCCGCTGGACGCCTTCACGCTCACGCTCGCGCGGGGCGAGGGCGCCCTGCCGATCGAAGCGCAGGCGCTGCCGGAGGCCGCGCTCGCGACGCGCCTCTTCTCCCAGCTGCGCGCCGGCGAGGCCCTGCGGGGCGTGCCGGGCGAGGTCCTCGTCACGGACGCCTTCCTGAGCGCCCTCGACCTGCCCTTCGGCGAGGCCACCGCCGTGGTCGGGGACAGCCTCTTCGTGAGCCTCACCGTGGCGAGCGTGGACAGCGGCCTCGCGCAGGCGCTGGCGAGCGGGGAGGGCGGCCTCTTCGGCCTCGCCGCCCGGCTGCCTGCAGACAGCCTCCGCGATTCCGCCGCGCGGCGCCGCCTGCTGAGCCGCGAGTTGGGCGCCGCGGCCGGCCGCTTCGTTGGCGGCTACCTGGCGGGGACTGTCCTGCGCGACACCCTCGTCGTGCGCGGCGTCCTGGAGGGCACGCAGTCCAACCGGCTGCGCGTGAAGCCGATCCTCCTGCAGCCAGCCGACGCCCTCCGCTTCAACGCCGCCGGCCCGCCCGCCAATCCGCTCGCGCTCGTCACCGCGCTGCAGTCGGGCCAGCTCTTCGCCGCCAGGCCGGACACGGGACGCGGCTATCCCGCCGTCACCCTGGACCTCGATCCCTACGCGCCCTACGCGGTCGTGCGCGACAGCCTGCGCGCCATGGGCTACCAAGTCTTCAGCTACGCAGACCAGCTCGCCGACATCCGGCGCGCCTTCGTGATCTTCGACCTTGGGCTGCTCGCCATCGCGCTCGTCGCCCTCGTCACGGCGGCGCTCGGCGTCGTCAACACGCTGCTGATGGCGATCAGCGAGCGGCGCCGCGAGATCGGCGTGCTCAAGGCCCTCGGCGCGGACGAGCGCGAGATTCGCTGGCTCTTCCTCGTCGAGTCCGGGCTGATGGGCCTGATCGGCTCGATCGGCGGCATCCTGCTGGGCTGGCTGGTGGCGCGCGGCGCCTCGGCCGCGGCCAAGCTCATCATGCAGCGCCAGGGCCTGCCACCGCTGGAGCTCTTCGCCACCCCGCTCTGGCTGGTCGCGGGCGCGCTCGCCTTTGGCCTCGCGATCAGCCTCGTTGCCGGCCTGATGCCCGCCGCCCGCGCCGCCCGCGTGGATGCGGTCGAGGCCCTGCGCGGCGAGTGACGGCGCCTGCCGGCCTGGATCCGGGCGAGCCGGCCTGCCCTAGCGCTGGCGCGGCGCCACCAGCGCGTGCGTCAGTTCGCGCCGCGGCGAGGCGAGGCGCAGGCTCCGGTAGAAGTCCGCGCGCTCGAGCAGCTCGCCCGCGGCGATCAGTGCCAGCATGAGCGGCGCCGCCGGCGGGCGGCCTGCGGCGAGCAGCGCTGCGGGCGCGAGGATCCCCAGCCCCACGCGGGCGAGCGCGAGGGGCGCCCAAGGCCGCGGCTCGCCGGCCCGGCGGGCGATCCAGAAGACGAGCTTGATCGCGAGCAGTGCGGCCAGCGGCCAGGCCCAGCCGCGCAGCGCCGCGGTGTAGACGAGCGCCGTCGGCAAGGCCTCGGCGCCATGCAGGCCGCCGAGGCCGCGCCGCGGCAGCGCGACGTCGTAGAGCCGGTCCATCGCGTACAGCGCGGCCAGTCCCGCGAGGGCCCCCGCGAGGCCGATCGCGTAGGGCGCCTCGGGCAGGAAGGCGAGCGGCAGCGCGCCGGCGAGGGCGACGAAGAGCGCGAAGGCGAGGATCTCGCGGCTGAGCCAGGAGTGCCCGCTGCCGGCCAGCGCGCGCCAGGCGCGCAGGGGGCGGCCGAGGTGCGCGGCGCTGAGCGCCATGGCCAGCAGGCCCCCGATCAGGATCGGCCACGGCCGATCGAGCCGGCAGGGCGGCAGCGTGTCCAGCTTGAGCGCCACCAGGAAGGGCGCCGCCCAGGTGAAGAGGACCAGCGGCCACTCCTCGCGCAGGGAGAGGCTGCGGCCGCCGTCCTCGGGTGGCCCGGGCGGCGCGGCGAAGGCGCCGCCGGGAGGCGGCGGCAGATCCGGGAGCGGGCCATGGGCGCCGGGGCGCAAGGGAATCAGACGCAGCCGCGGACCCGCCGCTGAGGGGGGGAAGCCGGTGAGAGCCGCCACGGCGCCGCCCCCTGCGATCTCGGCCAGCGGACCCGCCGCGAGGGCGCCCGTGGGGCAGCTCGTCACGCAGGCCGGAGCGCGACCCTCGCCGAGGCGTGGCGCGCAGAGCGTGCACTTGCCCATCGTGCGCGTTCTGGTGTCGAAGCGCGGCGCGTCGAAGGGGCAGGCCCAGCTGCAGTAGCGGCAGCCGATGCAGCGCTCCGCTTGGATGAGCAGGGCGCCCGTCGCCGCGTCGCGGCGGTAGGCGTTCGCCGGGCAGGCCGTCGCACAGGGCGACTCGTCGCAGTGATTGCAGGCCAACGAGAGATGGAAGGCCGGCAGGCCGGCGAGGCCTTCGGGGTTGAAGTCTTCCACGCGCCGCCAGGCGCCCTGCGCCGGCAGCTCGTTCTCGAGAATGCAGGCCAGGGCGCAGGCCTGGCAGCCCGTGCAGCGATTGAGGTCGAGGCGGAAGCCGGTCTGAGGGGCGCCAGGCGGGTGCGCGCGCGTGTTCATCGCCGAGCCCGCTCCACCTGCACGCGGTTCTCGTGGAAGGCGGCGCCGTGGCCGAGGTCCGTCTCGCGGCCGGCCGAGAGCAGGTTGACGCCGCCGCCCTCGGCGCGCTGCCAGCCGTTGTGGGCGAGCACGCTGCCGGCGAGCAGGCGCGCGTCCAGGTGCGCGGCGAGCGTCAGCGTGCCGCGGGCGTTGAAGACGCGCACCGCGTCGCCCTCCTCGATGCCGCGCGCGGCGGCGTCGGCGGGAGCGAGGTGCAGGCGCGGCGCCGGATCCAGGGCGCGGATCAGCGCGAGCTGCCCGAACTGCGAGTGGATGCGGTTCTTCGTGTTGGGCGTCATGAGGAGCAGCGGGTAGTCGCGTGCGGTTGCGGCGTCCGCGCCCGCCTCGGGACCGGCGAGATGCTGCGGCAGCGGATCGACGCCCCAGCGCCGCGCCGCCTCTTCCGAGTAGAGCTCGACGCGGCCGGAGGGCGTGGGGAAGCGGCGGTCCGCGAAGGCCACCTCGGCGAACTCGGGCGAGAGCACGGGTCCCGCCTTGAGATCCGCCAGCTCGAGACCGGGGAAGGGAGCGAGGCGGCGCGCGAGCCAGGCGTCCACGTCCGCTTCGTCCGGGATCTCGGCGTCGACCGCGGCCTGCGGCAGATCCAGGCGCGCGGCGAGTTGGCGGTAGATCCAGGTCTCGGGCCGCGCCTCGCCGGGCGGCGCGAGCAGCTTGGGCCGGTACTGGAGGTAGGGGTGCCAGTAGGCGCCGATCACGTCCGCCTGTTCGAGGAAGCACTTCGCGGGCAACACGAGGTCGGCCTCGCGCGCGGTGTCCGTGAGCGTCTCCTCGACGACGACGCGGAAGTCGAGGGCGCGAAAGGCGGCCAGCACGCGGTTCGTGTCGGGGTTCTGGCTGAGCGGATTGCCGCGCTCCACCCAGGCGAAGCGCAGCGGCGGCTCGCGCTGCGCGAGCATGTCCTCGCCCAGGCGCGCGGTGGAGACGCTCACGCGCAGCGGCCCGTCTTCACCGCTCGGGGGCGGGTAGGCGGCCTCGGGATCCTTCGTCCCGAAGATGTTCGCCTGGAGATTGGCGAACTGCCAGCCGCCGCCGGCGAGGCCGAGGTTGCCGGTGATCGCCGGCAGGGCGATCAGCGCGCGCATCGCCTGGCCGCTGTGGGCATAGCGCTGCATGCCGAAGCCCGCGATCAGGGTCGCGGGCCGCCGCGCCATGAAGCGCTCGGCGAGGGCCGCGATCTCGGCCTCGCCGAGGCCGCAGGTCCGCGCCGCGCGGGCGAGTGGCCACTCGGCGGCGCGCGCGGCGAAGGGCGCGAAGCCGAGCACGTGCCGGTCGATGAACTCGCGATCGACGGCGCCGCGCTCGATGAGCCGATTCGCCACGGCGAGGGCGAGCGCGCCGTCCGTGCCAGGCCGCGGCCTGAGGCAGAGGTCGGCGCGGTCGGCGGTCTCCGTGCGCCGTGGGTCGATGACCACCAATTCGGCGCCCCGCTCGCGCGCCGCGGCGACGAAGCCCATCTGGTGTACGTTCGTCTCGGCGGCGTTCTTGCCCCACAGAA
This sequence comes from bacterium, assembly GCA_016873475.1. NCBI lineage: Bacteria > bacterium. Next base: position 10,000 of record VGXI01000001.1, read on the forward strand.
CGATCAGCCGCGCGTTGACCAGGTCCCAGGGCGCGCTGTGCGTGTTGGCGCCGAGGGTCAAGCGGCTGGCCTCCAGGCCCGACATCCAGCAGAGGTCGCCGTAGGTCACCGTGGCGCCGCCGAAGAGGCGCCAGAAGGCAAGGCCGGCGCCGTTCAGCAAGCCCTTCGTGCCGCTGGCCGTGTAGTAGAGAAGGCTCCGCGGACCGGGCGAGCGGCGCAGCGCAGCGAGGCGCTCGGCCAGCTCGTCGAGGGCCGCCTCCCAGGCGATGGGGACGAAGCTGCCGTCGCGCTGGCGGCGCAGCGGCCGGCGCAGGCGATCGGGGGAGTGCACGCGCTCGACGTAGGCGAGGCCCTTGAGGCAGGGTCCCTCGGCCGTGGCGCGATTGGCGGCCAGCGGCTCGACGGCGCGCAAGCGGCCGTCCTCGATGCGCAGCGAGAGGCCGCAGGTGCTGTAGCAATTGCGCGGACAGGCGCTGATCGCGGCGGGCGCTGCGGGCGGCTCGGCCACGGGGTCCTCCTCGAGGTCGGGCGGGGGTGCCGGGCAGTATGCCCAGCCGCCGCGCCCCCCGCAATGCCGGCTTCGCCGTTGCCTGTGGCGGCCGCGGGCCCTACACTGGAGCGGCCCTGCGGAATCGGTCTCGGATTCCCGATCCCCATGGAGTGAGAATGCGGGCGCTGTCGCTGTTCGTCCCGCGCTTGCTGTTGCTCTGCCTGCTTCCGCTCCTCGCGAGCGTCGCGGTGCCCGCGCTGGCCGACGCGGCCAAGACCCCCACGCCACCCGACAGCCTGCCCGGTGTCTATGCGCTGCCGTCCGTGGTGGTGACCGCCGATCCGCTCGCCCCGGCGCCGGCGCTCGGCGAGACGCGCCTGGGGGGGCCGTCCCTGCGCGAGAGGAGCGAGCCCGATGTCGCGGGCCTCGCGCCCCTGCTGCCCGCGCTGCGCCTCGGCCTCAACTCGCGCGGTGAATCGCAATTCATGCTGCGCGGCGCTTCGGAGCGCCACCTGCTGGTCAGCCAGGACGGCATTCCCCTGAACCTGGCCTGGGACGAGCGCAGCGACCTCTCCCTGCAGCCGGCCGAGGCCGTGGGAGCGGTGCGCGTCCGTCGCGGCGTGCGCAGCCTCTTGCAGGGCGCCGGCGCCCTGGCCGGCAGCCTCGAGCTGCACTCGCGGGCGGCGCCGGCGGCGGGCGGCGAGAGCGCGCTCGACCTCGGCGTCGGCGAAGCCGGCCACCTTCGCGCGGCCCTGCTGCACGGGCGCCGCCTCGGCGCCTGGGGCCTGCTCGCGAGCCTCGCCCGCACTCGCCGCGACGGCTGGCTCCGACCCGCCGGCTACCACAGCGCCTACAACGAGGCGCAGGGCCGCCTGCGCCAGAACAGCGACCTCGCGCGCGCGAGCGCATTCGTCACGCTCGATAGGCCGCTGCCCCGCGAGGGCCGCCTCGCGCTGCACCTGGGGGGCAGCCGCGTCGAGAAGGGAGTGCCACCGGAAACGCACAGCGAGGACGCGCGCTTCTGGCGTTACCCGGACAGCCAGCGCTGGCTCGGCGGCTTCGGCCTCGATCAGCCGCTGGACGCGGGGGGCGCCTGGCGGCTCGGCCTCGTCGCCGCCCTCGACGCTGCCGACACGGACATCCTCGACTACGAAGACGCCAGCTACAGCGGGCCCGCGGCGGCGATCGGCCGCGAGCTCGACGAAGACCGCACGCTGCACCTGCGCCTGCTCCTCGAGCGCCGTTTCGCGGGCGGTCGCCTCAGTCTGGCCAGTGAGCTGCGCAACGCGCGCCACAAGGAGCTGCTCCCCGGGGAAACGGACTGGCAGCGCTATGCGCAGCGCCGCATCGCGGAGACACTGGAACTGGAGTTCTCGCCGCGTCCGGCCTGGACTCTGCGCGCCGGCACGGCTTGGCTGCGCGCGTCGACGCCCGCGAGCGGCGACAAGCCGGCCCGCGATGCCGATCAGATGAGCGACTGGCTCCTGTCCCTGGGCCGCCGGCTCGATGGTGCACAGTCGCTCGAGCTGTCGCTCTCGCGCCGCGGGCGCTTCCCCGGCCTGCGCGAGCTCTACTCGGGCGCGCTGGGGAAGTTCGTCCCCAATCCGGATCTCGCGCCCGAGGCACAGACCCTCACCGAGCTGGCCTACCGCCGCGAGGGCGAGCGGCTGCGCCTGGACTGCTCGCTCTTCGCGGCGCGGCTCGCCGGCGCCATCGAGCGCATCGTCGTGAACAGCGAGACGGGCGCCTTTCAGCGCGTGAACCTCGACGCGCTGCGCAGCCTGGGGGCCGAGGCCGAGCTGGCCCTGCGCGCAGGCGCCGGAGTCGACGTGAGCATCCACTGGCTGCAGCTCGCGGCGCGCCGCCGCGTGGATGGCGACTACGAGGGCCAGGTCGAGGACCGCCCGAACTGCATCGGCGGTCTGCGCCTGGGCTGGTCTGCTCCTCGCGGCTGGCGCCTGGGCGCGGAAGCCGGCCTGCTCGGCCCGCGCTGGAGCGCCGACGCCACCGATGCGGCGGACGGCCTGCGCCGCCTGCCGGCGCAGGGCCGCCTCGCGCTGCTCGCCGCCTGGCGGCGCTACCTCGGCCGGGCCGGCCTCGAGGACCTCGAGCTGCGCCTGCGCCTGGACAATGCGCTCGACAGCATCGTCGAGTCGCAGACCGGCCTGGTCGAGCCGGGGCGCAGCCTTCAGGTCGGCCTGCGCCTGGGCCTGGGCGTCTGAGCTTCCAAGAAGGCAGACCTTGACCGGCGGGTATCTGTACTGTACGCTACCTGAACAATTCCTCTCCCGAATCCCCGGGACCTGGCAGGGCGAGGCAGGCCGGACGCTGAGCGATGGACGAAGCCGAAGCCCGACATCCAATCGCCGTGGTCATGCGGCGCACGCGCCTGAGCGCGGAGCTGCTGCGGGCCTGGGAGCGGCGCTACGGCGCCGTCCGGCCGGGCCGCGGCGCGACCGGCCGGCGCCTCTACTCCGACCTCGACATCGAGCGCCTGCGCCTGCTCAAGCAGCTCACCGAAGGGGGGCGGCGCATCGGCGAGGTGGCGGCGCTGCCGCTCGCCGCGCTGCAGGGCCTCGAACGCGAGGACATCGCCGCCCGGCTGGAGAGCGCCGCGCTCGCGCCGGCCCGGCCGGCCGGCCCGGGGCGGCCGGCGCCGGGCGAGGAGTGTGCGGCGCTGCTCGCCCGCGCCCTGGCGGCCGTGGAAGACCTCGATCCCCGCGCCCTGCAGGCCGTGCTCGGCGAGGCGAGCGTCGCGCTCAGTCCCGCGCGCCTGCGCGAGGAGTTCCTCGTGCCCTTGATGGTGCTCATCGGGCAGCGCTGGCACGAGGGCAGCCTGCGCGTGGCGCACGAGCACCTCGCCACGGCCGTCGTGCAGGGCTTCGTGACCGAACTCCAGCGGCGGCCACCCCTCTCCGAGACGGCGCCGCGCCTGGTGGCGGCCACGCTCACCGGCAGTCGCCACGAGCTCGGCGTTCTCCTGGCCTGCGCGGCCGCGGCCGAGGAGGGCTGGGACGTGGCCTACCTGGGCCCCGGGCTGCCGGCCGAGGAGATCGCGGCCGCCGCCCGCCAGCGCCGGGCCCAGGCCGTGGCGCTGGGTCTCACCCTCATCGACGACCGGGCCTTCGTTCAGAGGGAGCTGGGCCGCCTGCGCGAGCTGATCGGCCCCGGCGTCCAGCTCTACATCGGCGGCGCGGCCGCCTCCCGCCTCGGCGATGCCCTGGGGCCCAGCGGGGCGGTGGCGGTCCCGACCCTCGCGGAATTCAGCCGCCTCCTCCGTCTCAAGTCAAACTAGAAGAATAGTTTACGGCCCTGGTCAGGGCGCCGGCCTGCCCGGCGTTGCCACTGCTTATCAAACGTACAGATTTTTCCCTGACGACCTTAGGCTCTTCGTCTAGATTTTGTCCTGTACAGAGCGGCAGCAAGCAGCACCGGCGGACGCCGGAGAGCTTCTCGACCGGACCAAACGACGGAGGCCAACGATGACGAAGCACTTCCTCTTCGGGCTGACTGGCCCTTCCCTCGCGCTGATCGCCACCCCGCAGGCCCAGCCGACTGCAGGGCTCGCCGAGACCCTGAGCGGGCGCGGCCCCTTCACGCTCTTCGCGCCCACGGACGAGGCCTTCGCCAAGCGGCCCGCCGGCACGGTCGAGGCCCTGCTCAAGGATCCCGAGGCCCTGCGCGCCATCCTGCTGCACCCCGTCGTCGCTGGCACCGCTCGCGGAGGCCTTCTCGGGCAGCAGCGCCGTCCTGCTGCGCGCCCTGCACGGCTCGCCCGATGCCCCGGCCGTGGACATCGGCACGGTGAGCGGCGGCACCTTCACCGCGGTGCCCGGTCTCACCGATCTGGCCTTCGGGGACGCCTCTGCCAGCTCGGGCCTGGCCTTGCCGGCCGGTCCGATCGTGCTCGGCATCGCCGCGGCCAACGCCCCCGATCCCGTGGCCACCTTCAGCGTGGCGCCGGCTTCCGGACAGCGCCTGTTCGCGCTGGCCCTCGGCTCGCTCGCGGGCCAAGGCGAGGACTTCCGCCTGGTGCAGGTCGACACCGCGCCTGCGACCTGGTCGGCAACCTCCGTCATGCCGGGCTGAAGGCCGACGCGATCGCCAGTACTGGGCGCTTCAATCGGCAAGGGCAGGGGGCGGGCGCCGCGAGCTGCCCGCCCCTCATTTCGCCGGCGTTTCCCGCCTGGGCACTGCCACTGCTCTGTGCTAGGCTGCCCGCTTTCCACCGCGGAGGCGAGCCGCATGAACGGCGAGATCGACATCAGCTTCTGGGGCGCGGCGCGGGACGTCACCGGCAGCCGCCACCTGCTCGGCCTGGGGGCCGAGAGCATCCTCTTCGACTGCGGCCTCGTGCAGGGCAAGCGCGCCGAGGCCGACCGGGCCAACCGCGAGCTGCCCTTCAAGGCGAGCGCGGTGAAGGCCGTCCTGCTCAGCCACGCTCACATGGACCACGGCGGCAACCTGCCCAGCCTCGTCGCCCGCGGCTTCAGGGGCAAGATCCACTGCACGCGGGCCACGGCCGACCTGCTGGCCGTGATGCTCAGGGACAGCGCCCACATCCAGGCGCGCGACGCCGAGTGGCTGAACCGCCGGCGCCGGCGCGGCGAGGCGCCCGTCGAGCCGCTCTACGACCTGGCCGACGTCGAGCGCACGCTGGGTCTGATCGAGCCGCATCCCTACCGGAAGTCCTTCAGCGTGCGGCCGGGGGTGACCGCGACCTTCCGCGACGCGGGGCACATCCTGGGCAGCGCCTTCGTCGAGACGGTGATCGAACGCGGGGGCGGCCAGCGCCTGCGCCTCACCTTCTCGGGCGACCTGGGCCGGCGCTTCCTGCCCATCCTCAAGGATCCCGAGCAGCCCGAGGCCGCCGACGTGCTGATCCTGGAGAGCACCTACGGCGACCGCTTCCACGCCGACATCCGCGGCGCCGAGGAGCAGCTCGGCGCGATCGTCGGTCGCACCGCCGCGCGGGGCGGCAAGGTGATCATCCCCGCCTTCAGCGTGGGCCGCAGCCAGGAGCTCATCTACGAGCTGCACCGCCTGATCACGGCGGGGGAGATCCCCGACCTGCCGGTCTACATCGACAGCCCGCTCACGGCGAAGGCGAGCCAGGTTTTCGCCGCCCACGAGGAGTGCTTCGACGCCGAGACCTGGGCGATCCTGTCGGCGGGCGGCGATCCCTTCGGCTTCGAGCGCATGCGCTACGTGGAGAGCGTCGAGGAGTCCAAGCGCCTGAACAGCCACCGCGGGCCCTGCGTGATCATCTCCGCCTCGGGCATGTGCGAAGCCGGCCGCGTGCTGCACCACCTCGCCAACAGCGTCGAGGACCCGCGCAACACGGTGCTCATCGTCGGCTTCCAGGCGGGAAACACGCTGGGGCGGCGGCTCGAGGAGGGCGCCAAGCGCGTGCGCATCCTCGGCGAGGAGTACAAGGTGGCCGCCGAGGTCGTCGCCCTGCATGCCTACAGCGCCCACGCGGACCGGCTCGACCTGCTGCGCTTCTACGAGAACATGCGGGAGCGGCCGGGGCGCATCTTCCTGGTCCACGGCGAGGAGCGCCAGTCGGAGGCCCTGGCCGCGGCCCTGCGCGAGAAGGGCGCGGCCGCGGTGGAGGTGCCCGCCCTCGGCGATCGCTTCCGGCTCGAGTAAGGCACTTCCACTGCGCGCGCCGCCCGAAGTACCCGGCTCGAGGAGAGCGCCCGAATCCCGGCGGACCAACAAGCAGGCTCTGGGACGGCTGCACGGATGCGGGCGGGGCTGCCGCGGCAGGTGTCTACTTCGCCCGGGTGCGCTATACTGATGGGACGGTAGCCTCGCGGAAGTTCACCCTCCTGCGATAAGGAGGCGGTGATGCGTTGGAGAGAACCCTTGAGGGTAACGCTGTGCGCTCTCCTGTCGGCCGCAGTTCTGACCGGGCGAAGCCAGGCCGAGGGAAGCTGGTCGACGGAGTTCGTCGGCAATGGGCTGTGGTACAACGGCAGTTACGGATGGGGCCGGGCTGTGGCTTGGTACGACGATCGCCTTTTCGTGGGTGGCGGCTTCGACCGCGCCGGAGGACAGGTGGCGAACGGCATCGCCGCCTGGAACGGCACGGCGTGGTCACCGCTCGGATCGGGAGTCTGGGATGCGTTCAATAACGATCCTGGGACTGTCCAGGCTTTCTTGGCGCACGACGGCCAGCTCTTCGTCGGGGGCTCCTTCACCCACGCGGGCGGGGTCCAGGCCCAGAATCTCGCCAAGTGGTATCCCCCCGATCACTGGCTGGCCGCCGGCAATATCAACGGCACCGTGACCTGCATGACCGAGTACAACGGCGATCTCATCGTGGGCGGTGGCTTCGACCATGTCGATTGGGACGGCGAGTGGCTGTACACGGGGAACGTCGCCGGCCTGGGCCCCTCCGGCTGGTACCCCATCGCGGGGTACGGCGGCTCCAGCGGCGTCATCGACCTGGCCGTCTGGAACGGCCAGCTCGTTGCGGGGGGCGACTTCCACGGCATGCAGGGCAACTACGACCTCGATTACCTCGCCCGCTGGGACGGCAGCACCTGGAGTTCCTTCTCGGCCTCGGGCAATGACGAGATCGACGGGTTCGTGAAGGCCATTGTAGTCTTTCAGGGGGAGCTCTACATCGGCGGCAGCTTCTGGACCATCGGCGGCAAGCCCGTCGAGAAGATGGCGCGCTGGGACGGTGTCGAGTGGCAGCCCGTCGGCGAGGAGGTCTGGTCGGCGCTCATTCTCGGGAGTGGCGTGAGCAGCTTCGCCATCTACAATGGCGCGCTCTTTGTCGGCGGCAGTTTCCGCCTCGGCGCCCCCTGGTGGACCGACGGCATCATGCGCTGGGACGGCGCAAGCTGGTCTACTTGCGGCGCGGGCTTGAGCAACTCCGCTCTAGTCATCGACCTCGAGAGAGTCGACGATGGTGTCTCGGAGAAGCTGTATGCGGCCGGTGTCTTCTCCCTGGCGGATGGGTACATCGACAGCAGGGGGATTGCAGCCTGGATCGAGACGCCCGTGACCGCCGTCGCGGAAGCCGGTGTCCCTCGCGGGGTCACCCTGCACCCGAGCAGCCCGAATCCTTTCAATGCGCAGACCCGTGTCGCATTCACCCTCGAGGAGGAGACCTGGCTCAAGGTAGACCTGCTGGATGTTCTCGGCCGGTTGGTTGCGACCCTGACGGAGGGCCTGCATGGCCCTGGAGAGCAGACCTTCGATTGGCAGGGTCGGGACAACCGGGGCAATGAGCTGCCCTCGGGCATCTATCTGCTGCGGCTGAGCAGCCCCGCGGGGGCGCAGCTCCAGAAGCTCGTCCTCGCCAAGTGAGGAGGCCTGGCTCAGCGAGCCACCGGCTCAGATCGACCGCCCTCGCAGGGGCGGCACGACCCGACGACTCGTGCGGCGGCGGCTCCGATTCAGCGCAATAGCGTCAGGCGCCGGCTCTCCACTTTGCCCTCGCTGATCAAGCGGGCGAAGTAGACCCCGCTCGGCAGCTCGCGACCGCTGTCGCTGCGGCCGTCCCAGACGAGGCGCTGCGGACCGGCCGGCAGGCGTCCCGCCTGGAGATGCCGCAGCGCGCGCCCCGCCGCATCGACGATGACGAGCCGCGCCTCGCCCGCCGCGGGCAGCGTGAAGCTGAGCGTCGTCTGCGGGTTGAAGGGGTTCGGGTAGTTCGCCAGCCCGAAGCCGGCTGCGGGAGCCTCGGCCACCGCCGTCAGGCCGTCCGTCGCGAAGTCCCAGATGCCCCGCCCGTAGGTGCCGAAGCGCATGACGCCGATGGCCGGCACGGCCTCCACGCTCCAGAAGAGCGTCAGCGGCGCGCCGGCGCCGATGTACTGCCAGCTCGCGCCGCCGGCCGGCAGCAGGTAGGGGCCGGCCTCCGTGGCCGCGTAGAGCGTCTCGCTGGCCGGGCTCTCGGCGGCGAGCATGTAGACCAGCGTGGCCGGCAGGCCCTCGCCCGCGGGCGTCCAGTTCAGGCCGCCGTCGTCGCTGCGGTAGACGGCGGGGCCGCTGTAGCCGCTGCCGCCCAGCCAGGCGCGCTGGGTCGAGAGCGGCGAGAAGGCGATCCCCGTGCCGTGGAAGTAGTGCGAGGATGGCCCCTGATCGTCGGAGTGCTGCCAGCTGGCGCCGCGGTCGTGGCTGTACCAGATCTCGCCGGTGTCCGTGACGGCGAGCCGGCGGTCCAGATCCAGCGGCGAGATCGCGAAGGCGCTGAGATAGCTGCCGCCGTACGCCGTGAAGTTCTGCGCGTGATTGGTATAGCTGACGTTGTTGCCTCCGAGCCAGCGGCCGCGGTAGAGGTACTGCCCGCAGAAGTAGTAGGCCTGCAGGTCCTCGGGATCGGCGACGATGGGCGGCAGCCACAGGTGGCTCGAGCCGGCGGGGAAGTCGAGGTAGTGGAGCCCGGGCGCGGTCTCGCCCTGCTGCACCAGCGTGAAGCCCGGGTAGACCGAGAAGACGATGCTGTGCGTCCCGTTGCCGGAGGTGAGGTGGCCGTAGTCGCCGCTGATGAGCTGGGCGAAGTCGGCGATGGGGTCGCGCAGGCCGTCCGCCCACTGGTAGCCCTGATCCTGGCTGCCGGCCGCGATGCGGTAGGGATCGTTCACGCTGGTGAGGACGTCGTAGTACTGACTGACGCCGAGCCCGTGGAGCGAGAGGTTGGTCACCGAGGCCATGCGGTCGTCGCTGCGGTAGATGCCGCCGTCCGTGCAGGGGAACCAGCGCTCGCCGAGGCCGGGGATGTTGAACACCTCCAGGCCCGGGTTGTCGGCATGGAGCTTGTGCAAGGGGTTGCCGTAGTACTCGCCCCAGCCGTTGACCTTCGTGAAGCTGCCGCCGCCGTTCGTGCTCCGCCAGGCCTCGACACCGGCGTAGACGACGATGTCGGGGTTAGTGATCGAGCAGTTGAGCGTCTCCCACCAGTCGTCCAGCTCGGCGCGGTAGGCCCAGTTGAGACCGCCGTCGGTGCTGCGCCAGAGCTCCCAGTTGTTGGCAATCCGCGCCGCCGCGTAGAAGGTCGGCGCGCCGGCCTCCGAACCCGCGAGGATCACCTTGCCCGGGTAGCTGGGCAAGTTGCCCAGGGGCGTCCAGGTGGCGCCCTGGTTCGTGCTCCGGTAGAGCGTGCGGCTGACCATCAGGTAGAGGTCGCTGCCGTCGAGGCGGTCGAGCCAGAAGTCGGCGACGCTGTTGTTCGTGTGGTTGATCAGCGTGTAGCTGCGGCCGGCATTCTCCGAGCGGTAGAGCTCTGTGCCCTGGCCCTGCGAAGCGAGCAGCAGGTAGACGCGATTCGCGTTGCCCGGATCGCGCATCACGCGCGTGGCGAGCTGGGGCACGGCCGGCAGACCGGCGGGGAGCTGCCAGGTCGCGCCCTGATCCACGCTGTAGCGGACGACCGCGCTCGTGGAGAGCACGGTGATCACCTCGGGGTTCGTCCCGGCAACGGCGACGCCGCCGCGCACGCCGCCGTAGAGATTGTCCGAGAGGGGGCGCCAGCCGTTGCCCCAGAGGTCGCCCTTCCAGAGGCCGCCCAGGTCCGAGCCGGCGTAGAGGCTGTCGCCGGCCACCGAGATGGCCGCGCAGTGCATGCGGCCCGCCTGGTTGCGGCTGCCGATTTCTGTCCAGGTCGCCACCCGTCGGCCGGCGGCCGCGTGCCGGGCCTCGCGAGCGCGGCCGTTGGAGGCTTCGATCGTCCGCCAGTCCGTGCCGGGCGCGGCGCGGTGCATCTGCTCCATCCAGGCGCGGCGGCCCTTGCGGTTCAGGCGCTCGGCGTCCTCGTCGAGGCGGTGCTCGGTGGGCATCGGCAGCGCGCGCGAGCCGCTCGGCCACAGGCGCAGCTGCCAGGCGAAGGCGAGCGCAAGGGCGGCGCTCAGGGCGAGGGCGAAGCGCGGCAACGCGGTCGGGAGGCGGCGCGGCACGGCGGGCTCCTTCGTCGGTGGTCGGCAGACCCGACCAGTATAGCAGAAGGCGACCTGGGCTTGCGGGGCGAGCCTAGGCCCGGCGCATTGTCTTGCCAAGCCGAATCCATTGGGCTAAGCCTAGGCGCGTTGCCAACCTGCCCGAGGTGGCCCGGTGCTTTCCTTGCGCGCCCCGCTGCTCCTGGCGCTGGTCGCCCTCGCCGCTGCCGCGGCGGCGCCGGCCTGGGGCCTGCCGAGCCTGCTCCCCGCGGCGGGGAGCTACGGCGAGCCCGGCTGGGGCTGGACCCTGCTCTTCGGCCTCGCCGGCGGCCTCGGCCTCTTCCTGTTCGGCATGGACATGCTCAGCGGCTCGCTGCAGCGCTCGGCGGGCCGCCGCCTGCGCGCCGTGCTGGGCACCCTCACGCGCAACCGCGTCCTCGGCCTGGCCGCGGGCGCCTTCGTCACCGTGCTCGTCCAGAGTTCGAGCGCGACGACGGTGTTGCTCGTCAGCTTCGTCCAGGCCGGCCTGATCAGCTTCGCGCAGTCGCTGGGGGTGATCCTCGGCGCCGACATCGGCACCACGGTCACGGCGCAGCTCATCGCCTTCCGGCTCACGCACTACGCGCTGTTGCTCATCGCCCTCGGCTTCGGCCTGCGCGCGCTGGCCAAGCGCCCCGGCCTGCGCCACGCCGGCGAGGTGATGCTCGGCGCGGGCCTGCTCTTCTACGGCATGCACGTGATGGCCCAGGCGATGGCGCCGCTGCGCGAACACCCCGCCTTTCCCATCGTGCTGCGCGGGCTCGAGCACCCGGTGGCGGGCATCCTCGTCGGCACCCTGCTGACGGCCCTCATCCACAGCAGCGCCGCCTTCCTCGGCCTGCTCATCGTGCTCGCGCAGCAGGGGCTGATCAGCCTGGAGGCGGGCATCCCGCTCATCTTCGGCGCCAACATCGGCACCTGCGTGACGGCCGTCACCGCGAGCCTGCGCGCGGGGCGGGCGGCCAAGCGGGTCGCCCTGGCGCACACCCTCTTCAAGGTGCTGGGCGTGCTGCTCGTCATCGCCTGGATCCCGGCCTTCGCCGATCTCGTGCGCGGCATCTCGCCGAGTGCCGCCCCCGGCGCGACGGGCGCCGAGCTGGCGGGCGTCCTGCCGCGGCAGATCGCCAACGCGCACAGCGTGTTCAACGTCGGGCTCGCGCTCGTCTTCCTGCCCTTCACGGGCCTCTGTGCCCGCGCGCTCCTGCGCCTCCTGCCCGACAAGCCGGAGCTGCTGCCCGAGCGCCTGCGCGCCCGCCACCTCGAGCCGAGCGTGCTCGGCACGCCCGTGCTGGCGCTCAGCCTGGCCAAGGTGGAGATCCTCGGCCTGGGCCAGCTCGTCAAGCGGATGACGGAGGAGATCATCGATCCCCTGTGCGGCGAGCGCCCGGAGGTGCTCGACACGCTCGACGAGGAGGAGCACCGCGTCGACGCCCTCGACGAGCAGATCACGGCCTACCTGCTCGAGATCGGCCGCCGCAATCTGAGCCCCGAGCAGACCGAGGAAGTCTACCTGATGCTCCATGTCAGCAAGCTCTTCGAGCTCAGCTCGGACGTCATCTACCGCGAGCTGCGGCCGCTCGCGCGGCACAAGCTCGAAGCCGGCCTCGCCTTCTCGCCCGCCGGCGCCGAGCAGGTGCGCGACTACCACCTGCGCGTGGTCAAGCAGATCTCCCGCGCCATCGAGGCCTTCCGCGAGGGCAGCCTGAGCCAGGCCGAGCGCATGACGCGCAAGCAGGCGAAGTACGTCGCCCTCGAGGAGAGCTACCGCCGGGCGCACTTCGAGCGCGTGCGGGGCGAGGTCGTGGATGCGGTCGCGAGCAGCGAGATCCACATCGCCGTCATGGACGCCCTGCGCAAGCTGAACAGCCACTCGACGGACATCGCCCGCGCCATGCTCGCCCGCTACCGCGCCGGCGAGGGTCCCGCGGCGAGCGCCCCGCTGCCGCCCCCGGAGCGCGCCTGATGCCGCGCGCGGCGATCGACGTCGGCAGCAACTCGGTCAAGCTCGTCCTCGCCGACGACCTGGCGACGCCGCTGCTCGATCGCGTGGCGGTCACGGGTCTCGGCGAGGGGCTGGGTCGCACGGGCCGCCTCGCCGAGCCGGCGATGGCCCGCACCCTGGACGCCCTCGCCGCGCTCGTCGCTGAGGCGCGCGCCCGCGGGGCCGGCGACTTCGCGGCCGTCGGCACGGCCGCCCTGCGCGCGGCGGCCAACGCCGACGAGTTCTGCGCGCGTGCCCGCGCGCGCTGCGGCATCGCGATCGCCGTCATCCCGGGCGAGGAGGAGGCGCGCCTGGCCTTCCTCGCCGCGCGCTCGGGGGCCGGGGCGCCGGCGGGGCCCTGCCTCGTCGTCGACATTGGGGGCGGCAGCACGGAGTTCATCTTCGGCAAGGGCAAGGGCGAGGGCGATGCGATGGGCGAGCGCTTCAGCCTGCCGCTGGGCTGCCTGCGCGCCACCGAGGAGTTCCAGCGCAGCGATCCGGCGCCGCCCGCGGTCCTGGCCGCGATGGCGACGGCTTTCGCCGCCGCCCTCGCGCCACTGGCCCCGGGGGCGGGCGCCCTCATCGGCATCGGCGGCACCTTCAGCAGCCTCGGCACCGTGGCGCTCGGCGCGCCGGACTGGGACCCGCGCCGCGTCGAGGGCCTGGAGCTCTCGCGCGCCGAGGTGGAGCGGCAACTCGCGCTCTACCAGCGGCTGCGCATTGCCGAGCGGGCGGCTCTGCCCGGCTTGATGCCCGAGCGGGCGCCGGTGATCCTGGCGGGGGCGGCCATCGCGCTGGCCGTCATGCGCCGGCGCGGGGCCGAGCGCCTGCGCCTGAGCAGCCGCGCCCTGCGCCACGGGCTCTGGCTGGCCCGCTGGGGGCGGAGCGCCTAGCCTCGCCGTCTTCTCCGCGGCGCGGCAATGGTCTATAATTGACCGATTCCAACCCGGCTCGACGCCGGCCGCCCGCGGAGCGACGATGTCCCCTCGCCCCTGGCAGCGCTTTGTCCGCGCCCTCGCGCCGGCGCTCTGCGCGCTCGGGCTCAGTGCGCCGCACGCGGCGGCCGGCACGGCCCTGGCGATCAGTCCGCCGGGCGCGGTCGATACCCGCGGGCCCCGCTTCACGCTGCTCGCACCCGAGCCGGGGGCCATCCTCATCGGCGGCGAGAGCGTCACGCTGCGCTGGTCGCTCGAGGACCCCTATCTGCCGGCGGGGCAGGCCGGGCAGGCGCCGCTCGGCCTGAGCTTCCACGTGGACGGAGCGCTGGTGCACGCGGACTCGCTGAGCCTCGCGGCGGGCATCGGTCAGCCGCCCAGCTTCGCCTACTTCTGGCTCGTCCCGTCGCTGCCCACGGAGAACTGCCGCTGGACGCTGACTCTCGCCGACGCCTTCGGCAACCTGGGCACGATCGAGAGCGAGCCGCACCGCATCGCCACCGACGAGAGCCCCGCCGACGCGCTCGCGCCCGCGGCGCTGAGCCTCGCGCCCAATTGGCCGAACCCATTCAATCCCGCCACGCGGCTGCGTTTCGGCCTGCCCCGCGCCGGCAGCCCGCGCCTGACCATCCACGACGTGCAGGGCCGCGAGCTCGCGCGGCTCTGGGACGGCCCGCATCCAGCCGGCTGGCTCGAACTGGAATGGCGGCCGCAGGCCCTGGCCAGCGGCGTCTACTTCGCGCGTCTCGTCCTGGACGGCGAGCAGCTCACCCGCAAGCTGGTGCTCCTCAAATGAGCACCCATCGGCGCTCGCTGCGCATCCGGCTGGCGCTCCTCGCGCTCGGACTCGCGCCTGCGCTCGCGCGCGGCGCCGAGCCGCAGGTCGCGAACCTGAGCTTCGCCCAGCGGACGGACGGCAGCGGGCTCGTCGACATCGCCTTCGATCTCGCCGACGCCGATGGCGGCACCCTCTTCGTCAGTGTCCAGGCCAGCGAGGACGGCGGGCTCACCTGGCTGGCGCCCTGCTACAGCCTGAGCGGCGACGTGGGCGCCGGCGTGCCGGCGACGCCCGGCCGCCACGCCGTCTGGAACGCGGGCGCCGACCTGCCGGGGCGCGAGCTCGGCGACCTGCGCCTGCGCCTGCTCGCCAGCGACGAGGCCTACCCGCGCGACATGCTGCGCCTGCCCGCCGGCAGCTTCATGATGGGCGAGACGGGCGCGCGCCAGGTCACGCTCACGCGGGACTTCCTGCTCGACCGCCAAGAACTGAGCAACGCCGAGTTCCTCGGCCTCCTGCAGTGGGCGAAGAGCGTCGGCCTGCTGACGATGCACGGGAACCTGGTCGTGGCCCAGCCCAGCGGCTTGAACCTGCTCGACCTCGGCGCCTCCACCTCGGAGATCAGCTACAGCGGGCCCAGCGGGCAGTTCAGCCTGCGCCAGGCGCCAGCGGCGGCCGCCGCCTATCCCGGCGGCTACGACTCCGGACCGCACCCGCTCAAGAATCTGAGCTGGAAGGGCGCGGCGATCGTCTGCAACTGGCTGAGCCAGCGCGCGGGACTGACGCCCGCCTACTCGACGAGCAGCTGGCTCTGCGGCGGCGGCGATCCCTACGCGGCCGTCGGCTACCGCCTGCCCACAGAGGCCGAGTGGGAGTACGCGGCGCGGCTCGCGGACGGCCGCCTCTACCCCTGGGGTGGCCCGGAGGTCGACTGCGAGCGCTGCAACGGCGCGCTGGGCGCGCCCTGCCTGGGTTGGAGCGCCGCCTGCGGCGCCCACGCCGCCGGGCGCAGCCTTCTCGGCGGCGAGGACCTGGCCGGCAACCTCGGCGAGTATTGCAACGACTGGTGGGGGTCCCTGGCCGCGGGCCAGTTCACGAACCCGAAGGGCCCGACGACCGGTATCACGCGCATCGTGCGGGGCGGAGATTTCCTCAGCGGCGCGGCGGCGCTCAAGACCACCGCCCGCGCCTCGCTGGCGCCGAACCAGGCCTCCTTCGCGACGGGCCTGCGCGTCGCGCGCAGCTGCGCGAACTCCTTCCCGGCTCCGCCCGCCGCGCCGACCCCGGCCGACGGCGCCGTGCTCATCGCGACGCAGGTGACGCTCGGCTGGACGGCGAGCGACCCCGACGGCGGGCCGCTGAGCTACGACCTCTACGTGAACGGTGCGCTGACCGCGGCCGGCCTCGCGGCCCCGAGCTACACGCTCGGCGGCCTCGCGCCCGACAGCGTGATTGCCTGGCAGGTGCTCGCGCGCGATCCGGGCGGACTCGCGCAGTGGGGCCCGCTCTGGCGCTTCGAGGCCTGGGCGCAGCCCACGGGCGAGGGCCTGCGTTTCGACTTCGACCAGGCCTACTTCGCGAGCGAGGCGGGCGAGCTGATCGCCGATCACGCGCTGGTCTTCGCGGACGGGCGCTACCACTGCTTCCACATCTACCATCGCGCGGGCGGCGGGCCGACCCAGCTCGGGCACATCACGAGCAGCGACCTGCGTCACTGGACGCGCGAGGCCGACATCCTGCCCGTCGGCGAGGGCGAGCCCTGGGAGGCCTGGGGCATCTGGGCGCCGCAGGTGATCGCCAATCCGCTGCCGGGTCCCGCCTGGCTGATGCTCTACGCCGGCGTCAAGGGCGATGGCCGGCCCCAGCAGATCGGCCTCGCCTTCAGCGAGGACCTCTTCACCTGGTGGCGCGCAGACGCGGCGCACGAGCAGCTCAATCCCTTCTACCACCCGACGGCGGCCTGGGCGGCCTGGACGGACGACGAGGCCGCGCCCGACTGGGCCGCGCCCTGCCGCGATCCCTTCGTCTTCCACCACGAGGGCCGCTGGCGCCTGCTGGCGACCGGGAAGGCACCGGACCGGAGCGGGCTGATCCTGCTCGCCGAGGCGGCGCCGGAGAGCTTCGCCTTCCAGGGGCGCGACGCGGCGGCGCCGCTGCTGCTGCGCGCGGACATCCAGCAGCCCGAGTCGCCGCAGCTCGTGGCCGTCGACCACGCCGACGGCCAGCGGCGCTGGCACCTCTTCTACTCCGATGCGAGCGGCACGCGGCACCAGATGGCGAGTGACCCCTTCGGCGGCCCGGGCGGCTGGTCGGGTGCCGAGGGCGCTGGCGACAACCTCGGCCTGCTCGGCTACAGCGCCGCCGAGCTCAACTGGCTCGAGGGGCGCTGGGTCTTCAGCCAGCATCACAAGGATGCGCCCGAGAACCGCTACCTGCTGCGCTTTGCGAGCCTGGACTTCGAGGCGAGCGGCGACGGCCGGCCCACCCTCGTCGAACCGGGCGGCGTGTCCGGGATCCTCGGCACCGACGGCGGCCGGCTCGAGGGCGCGCTCACCTGGGAGCTGATCGGCGCGCTGCAGGGGCACGCCTTCGAGCACCAGCCCACCTGGGGGGACAATCCGCTGTTCGATCCCGCGCGCGGCGTCGCGAGCGGGATGACGGGCAACAGCTACCTGGCCACCTACGAGCGGCATCCGCGGCCCGACACCGGCGAGCCCGGCACGCACTACGAGGACTTCAGCCGCGTCGGCTGGATCCGCAGCGCGCCCTTCCGGCTGCGCCACAACCGGCTGCGCCTGGCCGTCGGCGGCGGCCAGCAGCCGGAAGCCGAATTCGTGGCCCTCGTGCGCGAGGCGGACGGCGCCGTGCTCTTCCGCGCGACGGGCGCGGACAGCCACGTCCTCGCGCCACGGGTCTGGGATTGCGAGAGCCTGCGCGGGGAGTGGGTGCGCCTCGTCGTCGCCGACCTCGGCGCCGCGGATTGGGGAGCGATCGCGCTCGACGCGGTGCTTGCCTTCGAGGACCCGGACGGCAGCGCGCCGGGCGAGGCGTCCGATCCGAGTCCTGTGAGTCTCGACAGCCTGCTCGCCGCGGCGGGTTTCCCGCCGGCGCCGCGCCCGGCGCCGCCGGCGGAGCATCGCTGAGGTGAGCGCGCTGGCCCTCCACCCCGCGCGCAAGCCGGTTCTCCTGAGGTGGCGCGTGCTCCCCTCCTCGCCGCGCCCGTTGTTTCGGGCGCGGGAGGAGGGGAGAACGCGCGGTCACTTACTCTTAGGCCATCTGACCTGTTAGAGATTTCTTTCCACGTCGCCGGCCCTTGCCGGCGTTCTTGTCTCCAGCCCCTGGCGCATCCGCTCCCCATCCTCTGGAGACAAAGCCACGTTGCCCTTTTTCAGAAGCGTCGCCAGCCAGGACCGGTGCCCGGCCGTCAGCAGCTCCGGATGATAGCAGTCCGCGATCACCAGGTACTGGGCCACGGTCCGCTGCGCCTTGCCCGTCGCCTGGCAGAGCGTCGCCGCATCCAGGCCGCGGCGCAGCAGGACCTTGATCTGATCGTAGGCCTTCAGGTAGTTGTCCACCGCGGCCAGGCTGTGTCCCGTGGCACGTGCGATGTCCGGTGGACTCATCCCCTCTTCAAACCTCCTACAGATGATCCCCTTGTGCGTCGGCGAGCTGCCCATGTCCAGGACGTAGCCCTTCAGCGGCAGCGCCTCGCCCGTCTCCTGCTCGTAGGTGCGCACATACTCGTGGATCCTGCCCAGGGACCGGTTCATCAGCACCGACAGCTCCGCGCCCGTGAGCAAACCACCCTGCGCCGCTGCGCTCCGCACGAGCCGAACCAGCGTCTCGATATCGCGGCGGGCCTCCCGCCGGCGGTTGATGCGACCGTCACCCTGGCGCCCCGTCCGCATCCGCGCCTCGATCTCCGCCTTCGTCACCAGCGGCAGATGCACGATCTGCGTACCGTAAGCCTCGGCCCGCTTGCCATAGCCCACCTTCGCGCCCTCGCCCCGCTTCGTCGTCGCCCAGACGATCGTGCCCGGCTCGGCACGATCCTGCTCCGGATAAAACTCCCGCTGCAGATCCACGATCGCTTCCGCGATCAGACGAATCACCCGATGGCTGCCCACCAGCTTGAAGTCGGTCTCCAGCAGGTGCGCGATCGCCGAGCCGAAATCACGGCGGCCCACCGTCGCGTAGCGATCCCGGGAATCACCCATCAGGAGCCCCCCTTTTCTTCCCCGTTCGCCGGCAGCGAGGTGCGCACCTGCCGGGCAATCTCCGCCAAACGATCGCGGAAGGGCGACTCGGCATACTGCTCCCGTAGCCGCAGATACTCGCCCGCCAGCCGCTCGCTGATGCCCACCACGTAGGCGATCTCACCCGCTTCACGTAGGCCCTTCTCCCACAGCACCACCACACGGCCAAAGGTCTCCACGTAGCGTTTGATCGCCCCCGCGCTGTGGCGCGTCTGGCGCATGATCGCAGAGTACGTCATCCGGCGCAGGTAGAACTCGACGATCTTGGCCTTGTGCGACTGCCCCCGTCCCATCTCCTGCACCGTGCCCCGGGTCGGCACCCAGTAGTCCGCTGCCCGCAGCGCCGCAATGTCCCGGCGGATCGTCCGCACACCGGTCTGGAGCAACCGCGAAAGGTCCTCCTGGGTCAGGACCCCGCCCTGGTCCACCGCTTCTTCACACAGACGCAGCAGCCGGACGCGGCGAACGCCCTGCAGGCCACAGCGAACCTGGATCTCCAGATCCTCCAGCCCCCCGTCCACCGTCACGACCACAGCGACCTTCTTCATCGCCGCCAACGGCTTGCCCGCCGGCTCGCGCCGGCTCACCGCCGTGATCCGCATCTGCCCTTCCCGCACGTCGGTTGCGCTGCAAGACGGCAAAAGCACCTGCTGCGCCGTGGCCAACAGGGCCCGCGATAGCGCAGGTGCCAATTCGAAATCCTGCTCGAGGGCGTAGAGAAACTGATGCTCGATCGTCTTGGCCGCCAGCCGGGGCCCCGCGCTTCCACCCATGTCCCTCCTCACTTCCGCCTGCTCAAGGCGGGGGAATGACCGGATGATTTCCGGTCACTCCCCGCCTTGGCAACGGAAAGTCAGAGGTCAGGTGGCCTTATTTCAGGAGCAGCAGCTTCTGCCGGCCCAGCTCGCGGCCGTCCAGGCGCAGGCGGGCGAAGTAGACACCGCTCGCCGCGCGCTGGCCCTGGGCGTCCCGGCCGTCCCAGAGGACGAAGCCCGGCCCGGCCGGCAGCTCCTCCGCGAGCAAGGTCTGCAGGACGCGGCCCTGGGCATCGAGGATGGTCAGCTCGGCGCGGCCCGCCGCCGCCAGCTCGTAGCGCAGGCGCGTGCTTGGATTGAAGGGATTGGGGTGCGGCGCGAAGAGGCGGCCGGCGCCGGCCGCCGGCGCGACGGGCGCGTCCGACCAGCCGAAGCCGGCTTCCAGCAGCACCTGCCCGAGGGTCGGCCCGTCGGTCATCGGCGCCGTGGGCGGCATCGGATCCTGGCCGACACGAACGTACTCCTCGATGCTGTCGACGGCGATGTGTCCCCAGGCCACGGTGCTCAGATCGGCGATGACGAGAAAGACCGTCTGCCCCGCGAGGCTGGCCAGGTCCCAGAGCCGCGGCGTGATCTGGTGGCTGTCGTTGCCCGTCGCCCAGAGCAGGATGCGCTGATCGCTCGCGCGCACCAGGGCGACGAAGGTGAGCCCCGGCTGGTTGCCGCCGCCGACGCGGAGGCTCAGGCGATCGCCCGTCACCGTGAAGTCGTCGCTGCGGATCAGGCCCGTCGGCACGTTGCCCTGGATGCGGCCCGGCGGGTAGATCTCCGGGTTCGGGAAGAACTCGTAGGTGGCGATGTAGCTGTTGCCCGCCATCCCGGTGGGCACGCCGCTGCGCTCGTAGGGGTTGTCGCCCCAGGTCGGCTGGTAGTTGAACGCGGTGCCGAAGACGTTCGTCCAGTTCTCGGGCAACCCGTCGTTGAAGCTCACCGAGGGGTCGCCGCCTGGTCCGTCGAAAGCGATCTCGCCGAAGTGGTAGTAATAGCGCGTGCCGTCGCGCAGGCCGAGGCCGCGGTGCAGGCTCCACAGCTCGGGCTCGCCGGGGATGGTCGTGATCTCGCAGGCGTGCCCCTCGTCGATGTAGGTGCGGTTCTCCTTCGACCAGCCGCCGAGGAAGGTGGGGCTCGCGATGTGGCTGATCTGTTGCTGGCCCCCCTCGGTGAAGAACAGGTGGTAGTTGCCGCCCCGCTTCACGAGCTGCACGCTCTCGAGCACGTTCTGGCTGTCGTTGACGAAGAAGGCGCCGCGGTCCATCCAGGGGCCGAGGTTGAAGCTGAGGGCGTAGCTGATGGCGCCCAGGGTGTCCGGCGCCGCCGAGGCCGTATTCAGCAGGTACCAGCTGCTGCTGCCGTCCTCGTGGAAGATCTCGGGGTCGCGGCAGTTCGACCACTGCCCCGACGACCAGATCGCCCAGCTCCCCGGACGATAGATCGGGTTGTTCGGGTAGCGATACCAGTTGTAGAGGTTGTAGCTCGAGGCGAGGCCGGTCTGCTGGGTGACGGTGTAGTTGGCACCCGTGTAGTACATCAGCCAGTCGTTGCTGTTGGGATCATCGATGATCTTCGGCGCCCAGATGAACTCCGACTCCCAGGCCGGCGGATTCGGAATGTCGATCGAGAGGATGCTGTCCTGCCGCGCCCAGTGGCGCAGGTCGGGGCTGGTGATGTGGCCGAACCACTGCTCCTTGCGCAGGTAGTGGCCGCTAGGCGGCAGGCTCTGGATGTAGAAGACGTGGTAGAGCCCGTTGTGCTTGACCACCGCGTGGTCCTTGCACTGCAGGCCCATCGTCTCGAGGAAGTAGGGCTGCTCGAAGTCGGTGACGTGCAGCGCCCCTGCCGGCGCGGCCCTGAGCGTCAGAGCCGCAAGTCCCAGCAGAAGGGCCTGCGCGACCATGGGGAGTCGTGGCATTGCTCACCTCGCGAGAGGCCACAATTCTAGCAGATCCGCGCCGGACGCGGGGCCTTGAAATGGGCGGAGTTCGCGCTCCGGAACGGTGGGCAATCCCGGGGTCGTCCGCGGAAGGGAGCTCAGCGCTGCGCTGCCTCGCCCTCCGCTCGCTCGCGCTCGCGGGCCTGCTGGGCGAGCACGGAGAACTCGTCGGCGCGCCGGCTGTCGCGGCGCTCCGCGAAGATCCGGCTGAGCAGCTCGTAGACGTGCGCGGTCTCGGCCTGCGCCGCCGGCAGGCGCTGCAGCTGCTGCTCCGCGGCCGTCAGCTCGCCCATGCCGACCAGCAACTCGGCCCGGCCGAGCGCCGCCTTCGCATAGAGCGGGTTGATCGCGAGCGCCTTGCCGAGCTGGAGGAGCGAGGCCTCGCGGTGCTCGGCCTCCTGGAGCAGTCGCGCCAGGTCGTAGCGCAGGTCCGGCCAATCCGGCTGCAGCGCGACCGCGCGCTCGAGCAGTGCCACCGACGCGGCGAGGTCGCCGCGCCGGTCCCGCTCCGCAGCCGCTTCGCGCAGCAGCTCGATGGAGGCCGGCCAGCGCGCCAGGCCCTGCTCGAGCAGACCGAGCGCCGCGCTGGCATCGCCCAGCTTGCGCTCCCAACGCGCCCGGAAGAGCCAGTAGCGATCCGGCTGCCGGCCGGCGAGCACCGCCCAGGCGTAGAGCCGGCGCCCAAGCTCACCCTCGCCGCGGAACGTGAAGAACTCGCCCATGGCGGCAAAGAGGCGGCGGAAGGCCGGGCAGAGCAGGGCGCGCCGGAGGACCGCCGGTTCTGTGGCGAGGGGCGCTACGGCGGCGAGGAGGGCTTCGAGCTCCGGGCCGGCATCCGCGAAGTCCGTGCGCAGCCGCTGCACCAGCGCCTCGGCGCTTGGCGCCGCCTGGCTCGGGCGCAGGCCGCCCTGGGCCGTGAGCCAGCTCTCCCAGAGCTGCCGGTCCTCGAGCCCCGGCACGCGCACCGCGAGCGCCGCTCGCGCCTCGGCCGCGGCCGCGAGGGCCGCCGCAGCCGCCGCCGGGTCGCGCTCGGCGACGAGCTGCCCGCGCAGGAGCGCGTGCAGTCCCCATTCCAGCGTGAGGTCGGGGTAGGGCGGATGCTGCTCGCGACGCCAGCGGTAGTATGGCTCGCAGCGCTCGAGAAGGAGGATCCAGTCCACGGCAGCCTCAGCTTTCGAAGACGTGCTGCGCCTCGATGTAGCGGATGGTGCGCGACATGCTGCGCATCACGATGCTGTGCGTGTGGCAGCCGCCCCTGTGGAAGCGCACGCCGCGCAGCAGATCGCCGTCGGTGATGCCCGTGGCGGCGAACATGATGTTGTCGCCGACGGCGAGGTCGTTCAGCTGGAAGATGCGACCGGGATCGGCGAGGCCCATGCCCACGGCGCGCTCGCGCTCGGCCTCGCTGCGGAAGGCGAGCCGGGCCTGCATGTCCCCGCCCAGGCAGCGCAGGGCCGCGGCCGCGAGCACGCCTTCGGGCGCGCCGCCGGTGCCGAGCAGGATGTCCACCGTCGCCTCGCTGACCGCCGTGGCGATGGCCGCCGAGACGTCGCCATCCGGAATCAGGTGGATGCGGCAGCCGACCCTGCGCACGCGGGCGATGAGCTGCTCGTGCCGCTCGCGATCGAGGATCGCCACCGTGAGATCCTGCACCGGCTGCCCCTTGGCCTCGGCGACCGCGTGCAGATTCTCCTCCGGGCTGCGCCGGATGTCGATGGCGCCGGCCGCCGTCGGACCGACGGCGATCTTCTCCATGTAGGTGTCCGGGGCGTGCAGGAACTGCCCGCGCGGCGCGAGCGCCACCACGGAGAGCGCGTTGGGTCGGCCGTAGGCGACGCTGTTCGTGCACTCGAGCGGGTCGAGGGCGATGTCGACCGCCGGCTCCGCGCCCGTGCCGACGCGCTCGCCGATGAACAGCATCGGCGCCTCGTCGCGCTCTCCTTCGCCGATCACGACGACGCCGTCCATGGCGATGCGGTTGAAGCCCTCGCGCATGGCCGTGGTCGCCGCCTCGTCGGCGGCGTTGGGATCGCCGCGGCCGAGCAGGCGGGATGAGGCGATGGCCGCCGCCTCCGTGACGCGCACGAACTCCAGCGCGAGATTGCGATCCATCACGGGCTCCTCCCCGTCTAGACGGTGTCTCCTCCCGGGAGAGGCGGCTGGCGCTGGCCGGCGCGCAGCTCATCGTTGAGGATCAACGCCACGTCGTAGGCATGGAGCACGAATCCGGCGAGGAGCAGGGGCAGCGCCTCGCCGCGGCTCACGAGGAGGAGGACGAAGCCCCCGAGCAGGCTCCACCAGAACCAGTTGGCCTGTTCGAGGTAGAGGTAGCTGAAGGGCCCGAAGAAGAAGGCAAGCGTGGCGGCGACGAAGGGCCGCTTCGTCTCCCGGGTGCCGTGCAGGCGCAGCACGCGCGGCCAGGCGCTGGGCGCGCCACCCTCGAAGGCGGTCGCCTCGCCGGCGGGCGACGCCGGAGTCTCCGCGGACGTGCCGAGCGCGGTCGGCGACTCGCGTTCGGGCGGTAGCAGGCTCAGGTCGAGACCACAGGCGGGACAGAAACTGGCCCCTGTCGGTGTCGGCTGGGTGCAGCGAGGGCAGTTCATCAGGTCTCCTTTCCGCGATCCGGGGACCCGGGCGCCGGGCGTATTCTGCGGCGTCGGCAGTCTAGGAGCCCCCTGTCGCGCGCGCAAGCATCATTCGGGCCTGTCGCTTGTGGCGAAGCCCGGTCCCGACCTATTCTCACCGCATGTGGCGACGCCCGCATTTCCCCGGCCTCCTGCTCGCGGCCTGCCTCGGCTGCTCGGAGTCGAATCGCCAGCAGCCGGAAGCGCCGCGCGCGCAGGCCATCCGGGCCGCAGCGGCAGCGGTGGACGTCCATCGTCTCTACGCCCACGTCGCGGCCCTGAATGGCATCCACTCGCGCTGGATGCACTACGACCCCGGCACCGCCGCCACCATCAACTGGCTGCTCGAGACGCTGGCGGCCCAGGGCACGCCGGCCAGCACCGACAGCTTCACATTCCGCCGCATCCGCGACATCCACACGGCCAACGTCGTGCTCCGCATCCCGGGCCAGGTCAGGCCCGGGGAGCACGTTCTCGTCGGCGCCCACTGGGACACGACGAGCTATCCCGAGAGCTGGCAGGACTCGACCGCCCGCGCGCCCGGCGCCGTGGACAACGCGAGCGGCGTCGCCGCCCTCCTCGAGCTCGCCCGCGTCCTCGCCGAGCGACCCCTCGAGCGCACGGTCGAAATCGTGTTCGTCGCCGCCGAGGAGGTCGGCATGTTCGGCAGCCGCCGTGTGCGGGATTACTGGCGACACGAGACCGGCCCCGACAGCCTCGTCTGCTACATCAACGTGGATATGCTCGGCTACGACGCCGACCTGCCCGATGCGAACATCCTCTGCGATACGCTGAGTGCCGCCCTCGCGGCGGACTTGCTGCCCTGGGCCCAACTGACCGGCGAGGGGTTGGCTCTCGATACCCTCTTGCGTTCGACCGGGAATCCGGGGGGCAGCAGCGACCATCTTCAGTTCTGGTACTACGGGCTGCCCGCGATCTGGGTACACGAAGGGCCGGGCGACGTTTCGCCCAACGCCAATACCACGGCGGACAGCCTGCCCGATCTGTGCCCCAGATTCCTCGCGGCCGGCACGCGGGCCCTCGTCGGGGCGGTCATGCATCTCGCGGAGCCGGTGCTACGCTGAGACCGTCGGCCGCCGCTGTCCCGCGCCCAGCGCCGCCAGCTGGCTCTCGAGGGTCTCCCGGCGCAGGACGCCGAGGATGCGGCCGCCCGCCTGCACCGGCCAGGCCTCGCGTCCGCCGGCCCGCAGGCGGTGCAGCGCCTCGCCCACCGGCAGCGCGGCGGGCAGCGGCAGGAGTCCCTCCTCGACGAGCTGGCCGAGCGGCAGGGGCGCCGGCATCACGAGGAAGGCCGACAGCAAGGCGCGGCGCGAAAGGAGGCCGAAGCGGCCGCCCTCCAAGTCCACCACCGCCCAGGCGATTCCCTCGCGCGCGGCCAGCGCGGCCTGCAGATCGACCAGCCGCGTCTCGCGGTTCGCGAGCAGCCAGGACGCGGGATCGAGGCACTCGCCGACCGGGCGGTGGCTTAGGAACTCGTCCAGGCGCACGCCGCGCAGCTCGCGACCGCCGGCCACGAAGAGGAAGACGCCGATGAGGCCCAGGAGCAGGTACTGCAGTCCCAGCAGCGGCAGCAGGATCAGGAGGGCGGCGAGAATTCGACCCGCGCGCACGGCCCACTCCGTGGCCCGCAGGTAGGGCAGCCGCAGCGCGAGCAGCGCGCGCAAGACGCGACCGCCGTCGAGCGGGAAGGCCGGGAGCAGATTGAAGAGCGCGAGAGCCAGATTCGCGTGGAGAAAACGGGCCAGCAGCCCTGCGCCGAGGAGCCGCTCGCTGAGAAGCGGTCCCTCGGCCAGGCCCAGCCCGAGGAGCGCCGGCGCGGCGAGCGCCAGGTTCACGGCTGGCCCGGCGATGGCGATGAGGATCTCCTGTCGCGGGCGGCGCGGCAGGCGGTCCATCAGCGCCATGCCGCCCAGGGGCATCAGGGTGATCGAGCGGATCGCCACGCCGAAGCGCTGCGCGACCAGACTGTGTCCGAGTTCGTGCAGTAGAACCAAACTGAAGACGAGCAGGAGGCTGAGCAGGGTCAGCGCCGCCTCGCGCCAGCCGCCGCCGAGTCCATAGAGCAATCCAAGGAAAATCAAGAAGGGCGGAAAGCTCCCGTGGAGAACCACTTCGATCCCGGCGATCCGCCCGATGCGCAACCGCGCCATGCCTGGCTCCTCTCGAGTCCGCTGGTCCCCGGAGGCGACGCCGCAGCGCAGCACCGGCACTCGCCCGGATTTGACCTCGCGCGAATCCGTCTGTTATAATCTCGGCCAATTGACACGCGCTCACAACCCCACGCAGGACTGCGGCATGACCTCTGGTTCGATCCGGCCGGCGCGACGCGCCGCCGCCATCGCAATCCTCTGTGTGCTGGCCGCGCTCCCCGCCCGGTTCGCCCGCGCCGAGCTCCGCTTCGACTTCGAGCAGCCCTACTTCGTCGAGGAGCAGTCCGTCGCCTGCAAGGACCACGCCCTGCTCAAGGTCGACGGCGTTTACCACGTCTTCTACATCCACAGCTTCCCGCCGGTCCCGCCCGACTACCTGCGCAGCGAGCGCTGGCTCGGCCATCTGACGAGCACCGACCTGCGCCATTGGGCACGGCAGGACAGCATCCTGCCGGTGAGCGAGGTGCCCCCCTACGGCTGGGAGGGCAAGTTCATCTGGGCGCCGAAGGTGATCCAGGATGTCTCCGGCGCCTGGTTCCTCTTCTACACGGGAGTGAGCCAGACGGTCACCCAGCAGACGGGCCTCGCCTACAGCTGGGACCTCTACGATTGGGCGCGCTGGCCGCTGAATCCGATCTACCGTCCGGGCAGCTGGTCCAATTGGACGGCGGGCGCCTGGGCCAATTGCCGCGACCCCGAGATCTTCCGCGAGGCCGGCAGCCCGGACTACTACCTGCTCAACACCGCTAGCACGGCATCCGGACTGGGCGCGATCAGCTTCGCCCGCAGCCCGAACACGATCAACTGGGTGGACCTGCCGCCTCTCTTCGTGAATAGCAGCACGGCCGTGCTGGAAAGCCCGCAGCTCGTCAAGGACGGCGACCTGTACCACCTCTTCTTCACGGAGGAGTGGGTGCAGGGCACGAGCCACATGACCGCGCCCACGCTCACGGGCGCCTGGACCAAGGACAACCTGGAGATCATCGACCCCGGGAACGCCCCCGAGATCTCGAACCTCGGCGACGAGGTCGTCTTCAGCCGGCACAACGCCATCCTCTCGCCGGACGGCCCGATCTACTTCTACCGCTTCGACCACATCGCGCTGGACGGCCCCGGCGGCGCCGCGCAGATCACGCCGCTGCCTTCGGCGCTGGCGGACTGGACGATCGTCTTCGGCTCCGCCTTCGACAACCAGCCGACCTGGGGCGACAATCCGTACCAGCGCGGCGACGGGCAGAGCCATCTGCAGGGCAACAGTTACATCGCGACCTACGAGGACTTCCCCGAGCCCATCGAGGGGCAGGAGGGTGACGCGCAGGGCGTGCTGCCGGTCGGCCTCCTGCGCAGCGCACCGTTCACGATCAGCGAGAACCGGCTGCGCCTGCTCGTCGGCGGCGGCAACGACCCGAGCCGCCTCTTCGTCGGCCTCGTTCTCGTGGCCGGCGACATGCTCGTCCTGCGCGCCACCGGCCAAGGAAGCCACGCACTTGCGCTGCAGCTCTGGGACACCAGCGTCCTCATCGGCCAGGAGGCCTATCTGGTCATCGCCGATCTTTCCTTCACCGCCGGTGGCTTCTTCAGCGTGGACGACATCGAGGACTACCACGAGACGGGCATCGATCCCTTCCCGCCGACGCAGCCGACGATCCCCGGGCCCACGCTCGAAGAGGTCCTCGACGCCGTCGGCTACGGGCAGACCGCGGTCGCGCCGGCGCCGGCCGGTCCTGCCGGGCGCTTGCTCGCGCCCTATCCGAATCCCTTCAATCCGAGCACGCGCCTGCGCTACGAGCTGGCGCGCGGGGCGCGGGTGGAGATCAGCATCCTCGATGCCGCCGGCCGCCAGTTGCGCCGCCTGCTCAGCGCCCCGCTCCCGGCCGGACCCGGCTTCGTCAGCTGGGATGGTCGCGACGAGGCAGGGCAGGGGCTGCCCAGCGGCGTCTACCTGGCGTGCCTGAGCATCGACGGCCGCGCCGCCGACACTCGCAAGCTCCACCTGATTCGCTAGGCTTCCCGCCCGCGGCCGCTAGTTCGCGACCAGCAGGCCGAGGTCTTGGCGCGCGGGCATGTGGTAGAGGATCCGCAGCAGCTTGATCTCGTCGGCGGATGGACGATCGACGGTGTTCGTCGTCGCCAGCACGTGCAGCGTCTCGAGGCTGTGCCGCTGGGGCCCCAGGGCGTGGCCCAGTTCGTGGAGGATGACCCGCTGCAGGTTCGCTTCGCTGCCCGGCTGGCCGTTGGCGACCCAGCGGATCTCGCTGCGCAGCGGCACGCCGGTCCCGGCCTCCCAGGCCGTGTAGCGGTGGCTGCTGTACCCTTCGCTGGTGTAGACGATGTCGATGGCGCTCTCGGCCGGGCTGGCCACCTCGGTGAAGAGGTCGAGCCCCGTGTCCTCCTCCCAGATCGCAAGCGCATTGCGCGCGAGTGCATCGTAGGCGATGCCGTTCAGGGCGTAGGGGGCGAGGTGGATCGGGATCGGGTAGCGCGGATGGACGACGACGCCCTCGCCGAGATCGTTCAAGCCGCCGCTGATCCCCATCGTGAGCAGGTAGTCGAGGAACTGCGGGTAGGCGCCGCTCTGCGTGCTTCCCGCGCGGAAGGTGCCGTGAAGGTAGTGCAGCGAGTCGTCGATGGCGCGCGTGTCGAGAATGTCGTACCAGACACCGACGCCGCTGGTCATCTCGTCGCGGAGGCGGCCGGTGGGATTGCTCTCGCTGCCCGCCGGCTTCAGGGGAACGTTCGAGCAGTGGAAGCGCCCCTCGGCATCGGTGAAGACCCACACCTCGTCCTGCAGGCGGCCGATTCCATAGCGCACCTCGACGGCGGGGATGCCCTGACCCGTCTCCCAGTCGAGCAACCGCCCGCCGACCGCGAAGCCGGCCACCTTGCCGGAGGCGGCGGCACTCCAGGCCGAACGGTTGCCGCAGCCGTCCTGAGCCCGCACACGCACGTAGAAGAGCCGACCCGGGGCGAGCTGAGGGATCACGAAGAGCTCCTCGCTCGCGCCTGGCGTGGCCGGCAGGAGGCCGATCAGGTTCGTCGTGTTCCACTGCTGCGGTGGCAGGAGGCTGTCCCAGAAGCGGACCTCGTAGCGCTCGGGCTCTCCTTCCGGCAGGTCCACCGCCGCGTCGAAGCGGACGACGAGATCGCCGGGATTCGGCCCCGGGCCGATGCGCAGGTCGCTCACGGTACCCGGCGGCTCCTGGTCGCCGCAGGGGGCGATCGTCAGGTGCCAGTAGTGGAAGAGGCTGATGGTGGTCCCCGGCACCCAGGCATGGCCTTTGACGAGCAGCGCGCCCTCGGCCTGCGGCACGAAACGCAGCGCCTGGCCGGCCCCCACGTAGACGTTGTCCACGCTCCAGCGGTACTCGACCGGCCCCGGCGCATTGAGGACGGTCATCGTGAACTCGAGCGTATCGTTCACCGCGGCTGCGACCTCGGGATCCGGCGGCGTGACGAGGAACTCGATGCCGGGCGTCACGTTCACCCGCAGGGGCCAGCTGCGGCCCAGAGTCAGGCCGGCGTCCAACACCTGCAGCGTGACCGTGACGAGGCTGTCCTGGCGGATGTTCGGCCAGACGAGGCCGAAATCGGCGGGTCGGAAGAGGAACTCGCCCCCGGCGAGGGGCAGCAGGCTGTCCCCCACCAGGGCCTCGTAGCGAGCCTCGGTCCCCGCCTGGGCGGCGAGGAGGAAGCGCTCGGTGCCGTCCTCGTCGAGAACCAGGGTGTCCGTCCCGCTGGGCGAGAAGTAGAGCAGCCGCGGCGGAATGGCGGCCGGCGGCACGGCGCGCCCGCAAGAGCCCAGGCCGAACGCGCCCGCCAGCCAAAAGAGGAGGATCATCGGGACGCCACCGCGCCCCGCGGCCGTCTTACCCATTGTTGCCATCGCCCTGAACCGATGCCGGCGCCGCGCCGACCCAAGCGGAATCTAAGGTCCCGGGAACCGCAGGGCAACGCGGCCGTGCAAGCGCCGGGGTTGAAGCGGTTTCCGGGCTCCTGTATATTGCCCCTGCCTCAAGAGAACTTCCCCCATTCCGACGAGGGTGACCATGAACTTCCCGCTTCGCTTCCTTGCCGTCGTCTGCCTCCTGACCCTGGCCGCCGTGGCTGGCCAGGCTCAACCCAGCGAGGTGGAGCAGCTCGTCGCCAGCGGCGGCGAGTACTACCGAAACGGCATGTACCGGCAGGCGGTGGCGAGCTTCCGGGAGGCCTTCACCAAGGACAGCAAGCACCTCGACGCAGCCAAGGGCCTGGGCAACGCCGCCATGCAGCTCCAGGACTGGCGGAACGCCAAGTCGGGCTTCGAGGCCGCCCACGCGCTGGCGCCCGAGGACTGCGCGGTCACCAACAGCCTGGCCTACGTCTACCTCGCCCTGAAGATCGAGGAGCGGGCCAAGGCGACCTACGAGGAGATCGTCGGCAAGCCGGGGACGCCGGGCTGCGAACCGGGCAACAACTTCGCCAAGGTCAACCTGGCCACGCTGTACATGCGCTCGCGCAACGATGAGGAGAAGAGCCGTGCGCTGCAGGTCCTCAACCAGGTCGTGAACAGCGACGTCCAGGACACTTCGCTGCTGGCGCGCGCCCACTTCTCGCTCGGCACGCTCTACCGGCAGAACAAGAGCTACGACCTGGCGATCTCCAACCTCGAGAAGGCCTACGAGTACGATCCGAGCAAGCTGGACGGCCGCTACAACCTCGGCCTCCTCTACTTCAACAAGCAGCAGTACGACAAGGCGCTCAAGCACCTCGAGCTGGCCTACGCCGAGCAGGAGAACGACTACAACATCAACCTCATGCTCGGACTCGTCTACAACGAGATGCCCAACGGCAAGGAAGACGCGCGCAAGTACCTGCAGCGCGCGGTCGACGTGATCGAGTCGCTCGAGGCGACCGCGCGGCCGGACAAGAACCTGCCCCACCGCTACCTGGGCAACATCTACAACGACATCGGCGAGCCGGCGAGCGCCCTCGAGGTCGTGGACGCCGGGTTGCGTCTGGTCAAGGATCCCTCCGAACGTGCGGGCCTGCTCTGCACGCGGGCCAAGGCCTACGAGAAGCAGGGTCGCTACAAGGACGCCCTCGACATCTTCGAGTCCATCCTCGATGACCCCCAGTGGGGCGGCTACGCTCTGACGGAGATCAAGCGGCAGGAGAGCCTGATCGCGCGGGCTGGCGCTTCGGGAGACTAGGCGCCGGCGGAGGAGATGCGCCTCACCTGGTTTCTCGCCCTGCGGCAGCTCGGCGATCCCCGGCGGGGTCGCGCGGTCACGCTGACGGCACTGGTCGCGATGGCCGGCATCGCCGTCGGCGTGCTCGCGCTGACCGTGATCCTCTCGGTGATGAACGGCCTCGAGTCCGAGCTGCGCCGGCTCATCAACGACGGTGAGGCCCACATCGAACTGCGTCCCGGCGGCGGCCGAGCGATCGCCGACCCGGCGCCCCTCCTCCAGATCCTGGCCGATCGCGCCGAGCTGGCCGCGGCTGCGCCCTTCGTGCGCTCGGAGGTGCTCGCCGTCGCCCTGGACGCCACCGGCTACGAGCGCCTCGAGACGGCGACTCTGACCGGCATCGATCCCGGGCGGGAGGCGGCGGTGACCGGCGTGCTCGCCATGAGCTACCCCGATTTCACCGGCTTTGCGCCGCACCCGGGCTGGATCCTGCCGGACGGCGACGGCAAGGAGCCGGGAATCCTGCTCGGCGAGGAGCTGGCCCGCAATCTCCAGCTCGGTCTGGGCGAGCGCCTCCGCCTGCTCGTCCCAGACGCCAGCACGGGCAGCGCCAGCGATCTCGACTCGCTGCGCGGCCGCGAGGCCTGGTTTCGCCTGGTCGGGCTGGTGGACGCCGGCCTGTACGAGTTCAACGCGACGCGCGCCTTCGCCGACCTCCGCGTCTGCGGCGAGTTCCTCCAGGTGACGGGCCGCGCGCAGGGCCTCGGCCTGCGCTGCGTCCGACCGGAGCTGGCAAGTGCCGTGGCCGAGAGCCTGCTCGCGCTGCCGGCCCTCGCCGGTTATCGGGCCGAGACCTGGCAAGAGCGCAATCGCGTGCTCTTCGAGGCCATGCACCGCGAGAAGGTCATGATGTACCTCTTTCTCCTCCTCACGGTCGCGGTCGCCAGCCTCGGCATCGTCAGTGCGCTGACGCTCATGGTGAGCGCGAAACGGGCCGAGCTGGGGATCCTGCGCACCCTGGGCTTGAGCCGGGGCGGCGTTCTCGGGCTCGTCGTGCTGGAGGGCTGGCTGGTGGGTCTGGTCGGCGTGCTGGTCGGGCTGCTTGGCGGCTGGCTGCTCGGGCTCTACTTGCAGGTCCATCCCCTGCGGATACCCTGGGATCTCTTCGTCCTCGAGACGGTCCCGATCTTGCTCAATCCCATTGACTTCCTGCGGGTGGGGACCATTACCCTGGCCGTCTGCCTGCTGGCCGCCTTGTACCCTGGCTGGGAGGCGGCGCGTCTGGATCCGATCGCGGCGATCCGGTCGCTCTGAAGCCGCGGGCGAAAGGGACGCGCTTGGGCATCGACTACGTCATCCCCTTCCCCTGCCAGAACAGAGAGGAATTGGGCGAGCCGGGCCTTCGGCGCTGGACCTTCCTCTTCATGGTCCACAAGTACCTGGCCGAGCGCCCGGAGTTGAATCGGCACGGGCTGGCGGACAAGCAATGGCAGATGCCCTCCTACCGCGGGGAGCAGGTCGAGCCCGAGGCCTTCACGATCGAGGACGTGCGCAAGGTGGGCGCGGACATCGGCAAGCGCCTGCGGATCTGCCGCGATTGCCCCGCGAACCTCGACCCGAAGGCCGAGGAGTTCGGCTGCGTGGGCAGGATCAACTACCCCCTGCTGGCCAGCTTCGAGGAGTTCCTCGGCGAGCGCTTGCAGCCCCTGATCGACCGCCGCGGCGTCGAGGAATGGCCCACCCTGCTCAACCTGATCCTGCGCACGGACTCGCCCTTCACCGGCGCCCCCGTGGCGCGGCTCCGGGCCACGGAGCTGCGCGGCGGCAGCCGCCTGCTGGAGCGGCACGAGCCCGTGGCCTTCCGGCGCGCCGGCGACGGGATCAGCACCGACCACATCCTGCACGCGCTGCTCGGTCTTGCCTCGCCAAACAGCGCCGACACCGGCTACGCCCGCGAGATCCCGCGCGAGCTGCTGAGCATCTACCTGGACTTCCTGGCCGGGGTCCTCTACGAGCGGATGAGCGAGGAGCGCGTCATCGACTTCTCCCGCAGCTGCTCGACCTATCTCCAGTTCCGCTGGCTGCACCGCGCGCTGCGGCTGGCCTTCAAGCTGGACCTGCCGCTGCTGATCCACTGAGCAGGGACTAGATCTCGTGCGGCAGGAGTTCCTCGGGGCTGAGGAAGTACTTGTCGGCGGGGTAGTACGCGAGGTTGCTCACGCGAGACGTGTAGAGGCAGGCGAAGTCGCACATCTGGTCGCCGAAACGGCTCAGCTCGTTGTCCACCTTGCAGAGCGGTCCCCAGTAGCGGTTGAAGCGGCGCCGGATGCCGACTTCCACCTCCTTGATCGCGAGCAGGTTGGCCGTGAGGCGGCGGTCCAGCTCGCGCCCTTCCGCGCCCAGCGCTTCGAGGCGCTCGTCGAGGGCGCGGAGTTCGTCGGGGGGCAGGGAGCGATAGCGGCTGAGCTTGGTCTGGCGGGCCGCGTCCAGGCTCTCACGCGCCTCCAGAAGCCGCTCGAGAATCGCCTCGTTCTCCACCTGGAGACCGTCGATGCGCTCCGTGTCCGGTGCGCTCGCCTCCATCGCCCGGAGCTCGTGCTCGAGCTCCTCGACGACCATCATCGTGCGCCAGCCGCAGGTCTTCTTGGACCGGAGAATGTCTCCGTAGATGTGATCGCCGACGTAGAGGATCGCGTCGCCGCCGGCCCCCAACTGCTGCTGGAGGAGCTGGACGTTGCCGCCGGCGAAGCACGGCACCCCGTGGCAGTCCCCCGCGACGGCTCGCCAGGGCGCCGGTCCGGCGAAGAAACCCGGCTTGCGCGAGTCCGTGACGATGAGGTCGAAGTAGCTCCACCAGGGGCGCTCGAGGCCGTCGACGAGCACGTGGCTGAGCACCGCGTCGGTGTAGGTCAGGTCCGAGTTCGTGAGCAGGAAGAGCTTCTTTCCCGCCCGGCGCAGCTTGTCCAGCGCGGCCGGAAGCCTGGGATCGCGGAGGAAGCACTCGCCCAGCCGCTCGAGGATGATTGCCTTCAGGGTGCCGTCCCGGTGCACCAGGTCGACGCTGCTGCGGATGTCGTCGAATAGCCGGCGGTAGTCCAGGTCTCCCAGCGCCGCCGCCTCCATCGCCTCGACGACGCCTGCGTAGAGGGAGATCTCCGGCAGGCCGAAGAGGGTGTCGTTGCTCCAGAAGCGCTCGTCCGACATGCGGAGGCCGCCCCCCGTGTAGAGGGCTCTGCGCATCTCCTTGTCCAGCCGGCGCCGGCCGTGCAGAGCCTCGGCCACGTACTGGAACTTGTCCATTTTCAATATGTTACCTGTGACTTTGTCCACGACGAGGCCGCGGATCCCGAACTCGGGGTCGTAGCGGACCTCCCGCAGCAGCTCGGGGTAGCCGCAGTCGCGGATGAGTCTCTCCTTGGCGTGGTCGAAGGCCAGGGCCTCGATGAAATTGCGGTTGTAGAGCGCCAGGGTGTGGTCCATGTCGAAGCCCACCCAGCGGATGCTCCCCATGCGCAGGTTGCGATTCACGTAGATGCGATTGGGCTTCTCGATGAAGCGTTCGAAGCGGTGGGCGGCCACCGTCGGCAGGCGATGCGGGGAGATCTCTGAGGCTTTGCGCATCATGGCTCAGTGAATGTGCCGCGCGCGCGGCGCGGGGGCAAGCGAAGGGGCCTTGGTATCCGAGGACTTCCCTTAGTGCATAATCCTTGCCAGGAATTCCGAATTGCCGAAAAAAGTCCGCCAGGGGTTGACCCCTGCCGGAGCGTCTGCCTAGACTGCTGCCCTCAGGAGGAGGTGCCCCGACCATGAAGTCCACCGTCGCCCCCCTGTTCGCGCTCGTGTTCGCCCTGGGCCTGCGCCCGGTCGGGCCCTGGCGCGCGCCTGCCCCCGGGGGCGGGGCGGCGGCCGGTGCGGACTCCCTCCTGCGCCCCTCGCCGACCCTGGCCCTCATCGACGAGTGGCTGGGGCTGGCCAGCCCGCCGATCTACGCCGTCACGGTCACGGCCTACTCCAGTCACGAGGGACAGTGCGACTCGACGCCGCACCTGACGGCCTCCGGCACCCGCGTCCGCCAGGGGGTCATCGCCCTCAGCCGGGACCTCCTGCGCCATTTCAACCCGGCGGCGCCCTTCAGCTGGGGCGACCGGGTGCACGTCGAGGGGCTCGGCGAGTTCATCGTGGAGGACACGATGAACCGGCGCCACCAGCTCCGGGCCGACATCTGGCTGCCGGACGAGGCCAGCGCCATCGCCTGGGGCGTTCGGGAGCTGACACTGAGCCCCGTTCCCGACAACCCCCTGGGCCTCTGATCCCTCCGCCCAACAAAGGCCGCAGGCGGGAGCCTGCGGCCCCCGCCTGCCAGTAAATGCTTCTGAGTCAATAAGCTACATCGCGCCCTCGCCGCGGACGACCACGCGGAATGTCCGTGCGATGATCTTGAGATCGTTCCCCAACGAGCACTTCTGGATGTAGTAGCGATCCAGGGTGATCTTGCGACGGATGTGCTCGAGGTCCGTGTCGTAGCCGTTGCGGATCTGCGCCAGGCCGGTGATGCCGGGCTTCACGCCCAGGCGGTCCGTGTAGCCGGGGATCTGCTCGGCCAGATAGGCGATGATCTCGGGCCGCTCCGGGCGGGGCCCGACGATGCTCATGTCGCCCTTCAGCACGTTCCAGAACTGGGGCAGCTCGTCGATCCGCGTGCGCCGCATGAGGCGGCCGAGGCGGGTGATGCGTGCGTCGTTCTTCTTGGCGAGCTGGATGCCGTTCTTCTCGGCGTCCGAGACCATGCTGCGGAACTTGTAGATCTCGAAGGGCCGACCGGGCACGGGAGCGAGGCGGCGGTCGCTGCGGCGCCGCTCCTCGAGCACGCGGATGTTCGTGTGGCGACGGCGGTCACCGGTGCGCAGGTTCAGGCCGGTCCGCTGCTGGCGGTAGATCACCGGGCCAGGGCTCTCGAGCTTGATCAGGACGGCTAGCGCGAAGAAGAGCGGGCTCAGCAGGACCAGCGCCAGGAGGGAGACCAGGACATCGAAAGCGCGGATGGCCCGTCGCGTCAGCGGGCTCAGGTAGCGCTCGTTCGGCACGTGACCGCGCTTCTCGTAGCGGCTGAGCCAAGTCAGCGAGGGATCGCCCTCGGGGTCACTCACCGTGCTGAGCTGGAGCTGTCCCTTGCTGCGGAAGGACTCCAGAAAGTCGTCTGCCAGGACTGTCTTCTTCATCGGGGACCACGCCTGTTGTTCGTCACATGGGGGTGCTAGCGCTGACGCAATCAGGGTACCAAGTCGCGCTGCGCCGACATGTAAGGGTTCCCACATTCCGAACGAATCCGGGCGGCTAAAAAAAAGCAGGGCGAATCTGAAGCTTCCCCCTGTCTCCTTCACCGACCCGGAGAGCTCGAGCCATGGCGCATACTCCGCCGCTGCTCTCACCCACCGATCCATGTCTGACACCCGGAATCCGTCCCGGGCAGCGCTGCGCGCCGGGTCTCAGTATATCATCGCCCTCTGAGATGCCGCAAGGTGGACGGGTGCAATATCACGAAAACAAGAGGAGGCACCCGCGGAAATCCGGCGTTTCAGACAGGAATTGCTGTTTCTGCGCCCGCTCCGGCTCGCGTTGCGCATTGCGGGTCTGCTGCGGAATGGTGAATCCCGCTGACTGCGGCGCCCCGGCGAACTCTCCGGCGCTCGGCTCAGAACGCCGTACTGACCCCCAGGCCCGGCTGCCCCGCCGGGGAGGCGAGCAGAGCGAGCTTCGGCACGCGCCCGCGCGGGCGCGAACCCTCTGGATGGCTGAGCAGCGCATCCATCGCGTTGACCACCCAGAGCCCGCCGGCCAGCGCGCCCAGGAGGTGGAGATCGTCCTTGGCCTGCTGCATGCGCTCCTGCAGGCGGCGCAGCCGCTCCGCCTCGCCGGCATCCAGACCGTCGGCGCTCAGGAAGCCACGCTCTTCGACGAGCACGCGCTCGTGCAACTCCCGCCGCCGATAGCTGTCCAGTGACTCCTGCGCGAGATAGGCCCCTGCGGCCAGATAGACACCCGAGCGCCACTGATGCCGGTAGGCCTGGCCCATCCCGGGCAAGATCAGCGACGCGAGCACGGCCTTTCCGCGCGAGAGTCGCGGCACCTGCAGGCCCAGTTGCTGGCCGCGAATCTGGGCTTCGAGGGGACGGTTGAACCACCAGGACTCGAGCACGCCCAGGCCGAGGTAGACCCCCGTCGTCAACAGCTGCCGCTCCCGGTGGCGCTTCTGCTCCGACCAGAGGCCGAGGGCAATGCCGGCCTGACGCTCGTAGGCGGTCGGATCGTTCGCGTCCTCGGCGAGGGCGCGCCAGCGCTCGTAGTCCTCGAGGGCGGCGTCCCGATCATCGCTGGCCTGCACGATGCCTATCGCCAGGTAGGCTGCGGTGGCCAACTCCACGGTTCCGTGCAGGCGGCGATTCGAGAGCAGGCTGCCGCCACCGGGGAGCAGGGTGCCCAGGACAGCGCGGCGCGTCGCATCGTTCGTCACCAGGGGGTGGCCCTGGGCGTCCCAGCCCAGGCGGGCCTGCCGCGACTCGAAGCCACGGCCGCCCGCGCGCAGGCGGGTGTAGGCCCCGGCCGCGTTCATGGTGAAAGGCGTCAGCGCGTTCAGAGGCCGGGCACCCTCCAGGCGCACGGGCAGACCGGCCTCGGTGGACAGAACGCCCAGTTCCTGCGCCGCGGCCGGTTTGCCCAGGAGGGCGGCAAGCGCGAGCAGGAGCGGCGGGAGCGCCAGGAAGAGTGCGCGCTGGGCGCGCCGGGGGGCGGTATCCGTCGTCATGTCAACTCCGGCCGGCTTCCAGCCCGGGTTCGCCGTCCCGGGCGGGGTTCAGGGTATCGAGACCGCTCCACAGCCGGGCGCCGAGGCGCCAGCGGCGATCGAGCCAGACGAGCGCCAGCAGCCCCAGGGCCACGGCGAACCAGAGCGTGGTGGCGCGGATGAGCAGGGTTGCAGCCGCCGCCGGGCCAGCGGGCAGCCCGGCGCCGCGGCCCAGGAGGAGTGCGAGCGAGCCCTCGGTCACGCCCAGGCCCCCCGGCACGAAGGCCAGCGCGCCCAGGAGCGTGGCGAGCGAGTAGTAGCCAAGCGCTTGGCCCAGAGGCAAGGACTCGCCGAAGGCCCGGGCGGCGAAGACCAGCGCCCAGCCCTCCCAGAACCAGGCGAGCGCGCTGAGCAGGAGCAGCAGCGGCAGGTCTCGCGGACGCAGCAGGGCGCGAGTGCTCGCGAGAGCCCGCTCGAGGGACTCGCCGCGCGTGCGCAGCCCGGGGAGGCGCGCCAGCAGGCCGAGGAGCCAGCGCTCCAGCCCCGGCGCGAGCAGCAGCACGAGCAGGAGGAGTAGCAGGCCCAGGCCGAACAGCCAGGCGAGCCCGCCCTGGCGACTGCTGTAGACGCCCAGCGTGGCCAGCAGCAGCAGGCCACCGAGATCCGTCAGCCGCTCGGCCAGAATCACCGGCGCCGTCCGCGCAAGGGCCGCACCCTGGAGATGCTTCAGGAGGACGGACTTGAAGACTTCGCCGAGCTTCCCCGGCGTCACCGAGAAGGTGAAGCCGCCGACGAAGACGCCCAGGCTGTCGCGGCGGGGCAGGCGCAGCCCGAGCCGGCGCAGGAAGAACTCCCAGCGCCCGAAGCGCGTGATGTAGTTGCCGAGCGAGAAGGCGAGCAAGAGCGGCAGCCAGAGCGGATTGAGCCGGCGCAGCGCGCCCAGGGTCGCGCCCAGATCCGCCGCCACGGCGAGGACGATCATCACCAGGAGCCCCGCGGCCAGCGACAGCCAGAGGGTGCGGCTCAGACCCCGGCTCGCCATCGCTCAGCTGTTCCTCAGCAGGATGAAGCTTGTCAGCAGCGTGGCGATCGTCGTCAGGATGCCGAGGTTCGAGCGGACCAGCGCCATGACCGCCGTTTGCCGCGGCACGAAGATCGTGTCGCCGGCCCGCACATCGGGGTTCTGGCTGTCGTCGGCATCGGCAAGGTACTCGCTGACGTTGATCTCCAGGCGCAGCAGGCTGCCGTCGGGGCGCGGGCGGAGCAGCACCACCTTGCCCATGTTCGCGTCGCCGAGCGGCCCGCCGGCCTGCAGGATGAAGCCGAGCACGTCGCTGGCGCCGGCCTCCAGGCGGTAGATGCCGGGGTGGAGCACCTGGCCGAAGACGTAGATGCCGTCCGATCCCACGTAGCCGGCCGGGTTCACGGGCCGGCGCGGCACCTCGACGGTCTCGCCGGGCGCCAGCGCTGGTAGATCGAGGACGCCCTCCTGCGCGGTGAGCGCCTCGAGGTTGTAGGTCTCGAGGACCTGCTGGCCGTCGCGGAGGCGATAGACGCGCACGTGGCTGAGGTCGCCGTCGGGAGCGACGCCCCCCGCCTCGCGAATCGCGCGCCAAACATCCGGCAGCGGCCAGACGGCGTAGCGGCCCGGCGTGGTGACGGCGCCGATCACATAGAAGGCCTTGCTGTTGTAGGCCGTCAGCTCGAGGGAGACGCGGTTCACGGTGCGGTGGAAGACCTGGATGCGCTCGACGATCTCCGCCTCGATCTCGGGCGCCGTGCGCCCGCCGGCCTGGACGTCGCCGATCAGCGGCACCGTCAGGCGACCGTTCTCATCGACGGTCAGGCTGCGATCCAGGTCGGGAACCTGCCAGACCCGCAGGGCGAGCTGGTCACCGGGGCCGAGTCGATAGACCGGCGGCTCGCCCTGGGCAAAGCCGTGGGTTGGCCCCGCCGTCGCAATCAGGAGCAGGAGGAGGCAGAACGAAGCGGGTCGGAGACAGCGCAGCGCGCAGGCGCGAACCAAAGCGCGCGCGCAAGTGGACTTGCGTTCAGGCATCTTCCCCCCCGAGTGGAATTCCAAGGCACAGTAAGCAGCGCTACAGACAGTGTCTAGTGCTTTGTCGGACACTCCTTCGCAACGCAGCGATAGCCCGGGGCGCACCAGGACACCGGCCGCTCCTTCGCGGCACCCCGAGACACTTCTCAAACAGGAGGGCCAACTCCTTATTCGCTTTTCTTACCGCCGGATCCGTCCCGCCGCTTGCATGGAGATCACAGGGCCCTTACAATTATGGGCTAAGCTGACCCGCCTCGCGGGTGCGCGATACCCCACTCTTCGTTGAGGATGGCACTATGCTGAAACGCGTTCTGATCCTGTCCAGTCTGCTCATGCTTCTCGCTCTCAGCGCCAGCGCTGGCGTCGATCAGATCATCACCGGCAGCGGGGAGTTCGGCAACGAGCACTTCGGTACCGGCGAGATGCCGACCGACAACCAGTCCGATCTCTTCGTGAAGGGCAACAGCCAGCCCAACGACCAGGGCGATAGCGGCGGCCCGCTGGACTCGCCGAGCGGCCCGATCGATCCCCAGGGCGAGCCCCCGGTCGGCGACAGCGCGCCGGTCCCGGAGCCGGCCACGGGCATCATGCTCGGGATGGGCGTTCTGGGCCTGGCCCGTCTGATTCGCCGCAAGGCCGAGTAGAGCCTAGCCACGCACGCGAGGAGAGGCCGCTTCCCGAAGGGGAGGCGGCCTTTCGGCATTCTCGGCGGAGCGCCCTAGCGCTCGGCCTCGAGCTGGGCCTGGATCAGGTGCTTGCGGATCTTGCCGGAGCTGGTGCGGGGCAGCTCCTCGAAGAAGCGGGCGGCCTGGGGCTGCTTCCAGTGGGGCAGTCGCCGCTTCAGGTGGTTCAGCACGGTCGCCTCGTCCAGCGCGGCCGCCGGCCCCGGCACCAGGCAAACCACCATCTTCTCGCCGAGGAGGTCGTCGCTGACGCCGACCACCGCGCAGGCCAGCACCCCCTCCAGCTCCTGGACGATGTCCTCGATCTCCTTCGGGTTGATCCGGAAGGCCCCGCTCTTGATCATGTCCTTCTCCCGGCCGACTACCCAGAGGTAGCCCTCCTCGTCCGCCCGGGCGAGATCCCCGGTCCAGAGGCGACCCTCGCTGTCGATCACCTTCGCCGTCTCGGCCGGGTCCTGCCAATAGCCCGCCATGATGTTCTCGCCCGCGGCGACGATCTCGCCCGTCTCGCCCGGGGGCACGGCCCGGCCGTCCTTGTCGAGCACGGCGAGCGTGACGCCCGGGATGCCGCGGCCGATCGAACCCGGCTTGCGGTCCACGTCCGCGGGCGGCAGGTAGGAGAGCCGCGCGGTGCCCTCGGTCTGCCCGTACATGACGATCGGCTTCGCCTGGGGCAGCATCCCGCGCAGGCGGGCCAGGCCAGCGGGCGGCAGGGCGCCGCCGGCCGTCGCGAAGTAGCGCAGGCTCGGAATCCCCGTCTCGGGCAGACGGCTCCTCTGCATCAGGATGTTGAAGGTCGAGGCAACGCCGGGCAGGCCGGTCACCCGTTCGCGCAGGGCGGTGTCGAGGACGGTGTTCGGAAAGCCGAAGCGGTTGTCGACGACCAGGCAGCCCCCCACCGCCGCGTGCGTGAGCAGCAGCGAGTGGCCGTACGAGTAGTAGAAGGGCAGCAGCACGAGGCAGCGCTCGCTCTCGTCCAGGCGCAGGTACTCGTTGATCGAGTCGGTGTTGGCGATCAGGTTGCGCTGGGTCAGGCAGACGCCCTTCGGCGCCCCCGTGGTGCCAGAGGTGTAGAGGATCATCGCCAGGTCGCCCGCCGCCGGCCCCTGCAGGTCGAGCGGCTCGCCTTCCGCCGCATCGAGCAGACCCGTCTCGCCCGGCAGCGGCGTCTCGAGGGGCGCGTCCAGCAGGATCCGCGGCGGGAGCAGGGTCCGGTCCAGCCCGGCCGCGAAGCGGCGCAGGAACTTCTCCTGGGCGACCAGCAGCGCTGGCGCGCAGTCGGCCAGCACCTTGTTGACGTAGGCCTCGTCGTTCACCGGATTGAGCGCGACGAGCACCGCGCCCAGGCGCATCACGGCGAAGTAGATCTGCGCGTAGGCGGGCGAGTTCTCCCAGAGCAGGGCGACGCGATCGCCCGGCTGGATCCCGAGCGCCTGGAGCCGCGCCGTCAGCGCGCCGGCGCGGCGGGCGAGGGTCGCGTAGGTCCAGCGCTCGTCGCCCTGTACGATGGCCTCGCGCCCGGCGTGCCTGCACTGCGTTGCGGTGAGATACTCCCAGACCGCGTTCATGGCCGGTCGTCTAGCCGAGCTTGCCCTGGACGAAGCCGGCAACCTTGGCGATGGAGTCGAAGTTGTCGGGCGTCAGCTCGCTGTCCTGGACGCCGATCCCCCACTCCGATTCGACGAACTCCAGCAGCTCCATGATGCCCGTGGAGTCGATGACCCGCGTCTCCATGAAGGAGTCGCTGTTCTTGAAGTTGGGGTCGTCCTTGCCCGCCAGGAAGTTCTCGACGATGAACTGGCGGATGGCGCTTTCCATGCTCACGGCCTACCTCAGAGGGCCGCGGGACTGCCCAGCGGCAGCGCCTCGCGGAAGCTGGCATCCGGCGCGCTCGCCGCCGCCGGATTGCCGTCGATGAAGCTGTGTACCAGCAGCTGCGTGGAGAGAATCCCCACGAGCAGCATGTTGTCGCGAAACCCGATCTGCGTTCCCCGCCGGCGCTGCAGCTTGGCGGCGAGGGCCGCCACCGCCTGCGGGTCGAAGAGACCATAGCGGGCGAGGCGCTGGCCATCAAGCATCTCCGCTACCCAGTCCGGTGCGCCCTCGGCGAAGAAGCAGGGCGCGTCCGGCGCCATGTAGGGCTGCTTGGGGCGCTCGAGCACGGCGTCCGGCAGCACGCCGCGCGCCGCGCGCTTCAGCAGGTCCTTCTCATGGAGGACGGGCAGGCGCAGGCGCCAGGGCAGCGTCGCCGCGAAGGCCGCCACGTCGCGGTCGAGATAGGGGAA
Organism: bacterium; assembly: GCA_016873475.1. Taxonomy (NCBI): domain Bacteria; species bacterium. Next base: position 52,888 of record VGXI01000001.1, read on the forward strand.
GCGCCCCTCGACGCTGTGCGCCATCGCGGGCCGGTCGCCTTGGCTGCTCAGCAGGTAGCCCCCGAGCAGGGTCTCGCTCTCCAGGAGCTGCGCGCGGTCGAGCCAGTTCCAGCGCTCGAAGTCGGCCGGCAGGCCGTCCAGGTACTCCGCGTCCCAGTCGCTCACCCGCGCGAGCAGGGCGGCCGGCTCGGGCTGCAGGTAGTTGTCGAGCACGCCGAGGTTCGTTTCCCAGCGGGGGCGGTGGCTGAAGCCGCGGTCGGCCGGGTCGTGGATCCAGCGGCCGTAGTACTGGTGCAGGTAGTCGGCGCGGCCGGCGCGCGCGAGCACGGGGCTGGTCGGGTACAGGCGCGTGAGCAGCAGCGGGCGCAGGCGGCTCTCGGGCCGGCGCGCCCACCAGTGGCGGATCTTGGCGTCCTTGAAGAGGTCGTAGCCGGCCAGCACCTCGTCGGCGCCCTCGCCGGTGAGGACGACCTTCACGCCCACCTCGCGCACCTTCTCGGCGAGCAGCATCAGCGGCGTCGGCGCCGTGCGCAGGACGGGCTTCTCGCTGTGCCGGACGAGGCGCGGGAAGGCGGCCGCGATGTCGGCGCCGCTCACCTCGACGAAGTGGTGGCGGCTCCCGAGTTGCTTCACCATCAGGTCCTGGTAGCGCCGCTCGTCGAAGACCTGGTCGGTGAAGCGGATCGAGAAGGTGTGCATGCCGGGGTTCTCGTCCCGGATCAGCGAGGCGAGCAGGGAGCTGTCGATGCCCCCGCTGACGTAGGCGCCCACCGGCACGTCGGCGCGCAGGCGCAGGCTGGTCGCGCGGCGCAGGACCTCGCGCAGGGCCTCGGCGGCCTCCTCGGGGCGGCGCGGCGCGGGCTCGCCGCTGCGGAAGGGGAAGCGCCACCAGCGCTCCTCGCGCCAGCGGCCGTCGGCGTCCAGGCGCGCCCAGTGGCCGGCCTTCAGCTCGCCGATGTCCGCGAAGGCCGTGCGACCGGGCAGCGGCGTCCAGTAGCGGAACAGCTGGAGCAGGGCCTCCCGATCCAGCGCGCGGGGTACCTCGGGATGCGCGAAGAGGGCCTTCACCTCCGAGGCGAAGGCGAAGACGCCCTCGCCCCGCCAGTAGTGCACGGGCCGGATGCCGAAGCGGTCGCGGGCCAGCAAGAGCGAGCCCTCGCGGGCGTCCCAGAGGGCGAGGGCGAACTGCCCGTTCAGGCGCGGCAGGGCCGCCGGCCCGCCGATCATCAGCATGCGCAGCAGCACTTCCGTGTCGCTGGTGGTGTGGAAGCGGTGGCCGGCGGCCTCGAGCTCGGCGCGCAGCTCGATGTAGTTGAAGATCTCCCCGTTGAAGACGAGCCAGTAGCGCCCGCTGGGGTCGGCCATCGGCTGGTCGCCACTCGTGAGGTCGATGATCGCCAGGCGGCTGTGGCCGAGCGCGGCCGCGCCCTCGACGCGGACGCCGAAGCCGTCCGGGCCGCGGTGGCCCAGCGTGGCCGTCATGCGCCGGAGCACTCCGGGATCGGGCGCGCGCCGCCGATCGACGAATCCCGCGATGCCGCACATCAGGCGCCGCCTCCCGCGTTGGGGCTCTGCTCCTCGAGCCGTTCGAGGATGTCCCGGTACAGGAGCAGCTCCAGCTCGTCGCGCCGCTCGGCCATGCGCGCGAGCAGCGCTTCGAAGCCCGCGAGCTGGGGCAGGTCCCAGGGGTCGAGGTAGATGTTCACGTAGTTGCCGTAGGCCAGCGCCGCCTCGGCCGTCTCCCAGAGCAGCGCGCAGAACTCCTGCGCCGTGTCGTGGCTCCACTTGTAGAAGGGATGCCCCACGTGCAGGCTGTGCCAGGTGTCGAGCACGGTGAGCGGGTGCTTCGGGCAGGTCGTGAGCGGAAACTCCCAGATGCCCTGCGGTCCGCGGAAGGGCCGGCCGCCCGTCGGCGAGCCGGTCATCAGCGTGGAGGAGTCGAAGCGGTAGCCCAGCTCGGCGAGGATGCCATAGATCTCCGGCGTGAAGAGGTCCTTGAAGTGCGGGATGCGGCAGCCCGCGCAGTCCACGCCCATCACCTGGCGGATCACCTCGTGGGCCCGAGCCACTTCTTCCTTCTTCTCCTCGCGCGAGATGAGGCGGAACTTGCGGCCGGGGTTGATCTCCTCGTTGTCCGGGTGGCTGTAGGTGTGGTTGACGATCTCGTGCCCGTCCTCGAGCAGGGCCTTGTGCAGGTCCGGGTAGCGCTCGACCCAGAGACCGACCACCGCGAAGCTGGCTCGGATGCGGTAGCGCTTGAGCAGCGCGACGACGTAGGGGTAGGCCTCGACGTCCTTGCTGTAGTCGCAGTCGAAGCTGAGCGTGAGCGCGCCGCGGCCGCGCAGCCAGCCGAGGGGCTTCTGCTCCGTCAGCCGCATGAAGGACCTGAAGAGGCGGCGCGGCGCCAGCACCGTGGTGGCCGCCATCAAGGGCCGCGACTCGTGGTGCGCGACCACGAAGCGCTGCAGGCGGCTGAGCGACGGCATCTCGGTGGGCTTCATCGGGCTTCCTCGTTCAATCTCCGCGCGCCTGGCCGCGGTGGATGGTGGCGCGCAGCGGAGCGCCGGCGGCGAGCGCGAGGCGCCAGCGCCCCGCACCGGCCGCAGTGCCGGCCCCGCGCAATTGCAGGTTCCCTGCCAGCTCCAGCTCGATCTCGCCCGCCGCGGCCAGTGCGAGCGCCCAGACGCCCTCGCGTTCGGGGGCAACGGTCAGCTCCCTCAGCGGGCCGCGCAGCGCGCTCAGGCCGCCGCGCAGCTCGAGCTGCGCCTCCGGCCCCGGATCGAGCAGCTCGAGCGCGAGCGCGGGCGGCGCGTCCGCGGCGCCCGGCAGGAAGCGCGTCGCCCGGTAGCGGCGGTTGCAGCGAATGGCGCGCGTGAGATAGGGAGGCAGCGTGTAGTCGCGATACTCGCCCGCGTTCCCGGCCAGGCCGTCCTCGGCCGCGCGCAGGATGTTGTAGCACTCCCGCGCGTTCACGAAGTGCAGGCGCCAGCGCTCGCCGTCGTTGTACTCGCCGCAGAGGGTCTCGAACATCCGCGCCGCGCCTTCTCCGAGCAGCGCGTCGCGGTGGCGCTCGGGTGCCCCGTGCGTGTGCACCTTGACGACGATCCACTCCGGCCGCCCCGCCACGTGGATGCCCGTGTTCACCCAGCCGCGCACGCGCGCCGGCGTGCCCGGGCCTTCGCCGGTGACGTCCGCGTCCTCCACGCTGAAGAAGGGAAAGCGCCGCCGCGCGCGCAGGCCGATGGGCCCCGTGATCAGCGCGAACTCGTCCGGCGCCGGCCGGCGGCCGGCCTGCATCAGCGGTCCGTCGTCGTAGCTCTTGGGGGCGCGCGGGTCGTCGATGGCGCGGTAGAGCGCGTTCACGCGCCGCGGCTGCGCGGCGTAGAGGCTGGGGAAGGTGAAGTCCCCGTAGCAGCCCGTCTCGCGCAGGATCGTCAGCTCGTCGTCGACGCCGCAGTACTCGGCCCGGCTGTTGTCCAGGGCCCAGTTGCCGTGGATGAAGCCGTAGGCCCGCCGCACCGGATCGCCCTGCATCAGGAATACGCCGTAGTCGGCGTAGCGCTCGAGCGTCTCCTCGAGCAAGGCGCGCAGGCTCTCGCTCGTGTCGTGGTCGTGGTGCAGGTGCAGCTCCGTCTCGCCGACGCCCTGCCAGTCCATGGCGGCCAGGCCAAGGAGGTACTCCTCGCGGAAGTAGTGCGGCGGGAAGAAGAAGCCGTGCTGCGGGTGGCGGCCCTCGGCGTCGGCGAAGCGGCGCGCGAGAGGCGGATAGAGCTCGGTCCAGGCGGCGAAGCGCGCGCGGGCGCGCCCCAAGTCGGCGCCCTTGGTGCCCGGCTCGAAGTGGTCGACGAAGCAGAAGAGCAGATCGCGCGTGGTGCCCGGCGGCACGGCGGGCGGCCGGCCGCCGAGGGCGAGGCGCCGCTCGAGCCAGGGGGCGAGCCAAAGATCGAAGCGCAGCAGCGCCGCCCGGCGCGGCTGGACGAGGCCGAAGAGGCCGGCGCCGGCGCGGGCCGCGGCAAGGAGCGCCGCGCGCCGCGCGCTCATCGCCGGGCCTCCGGGCCCGGCCCGTTCTGGGCCGCCAGCGCCTGTTCGACGCGCCGCCAGTTCTCCTGCCAGGTGTGCCGCTCGCCGACGCGCCGGCGCGCCGCGGCGCCCAGGCGCGCCCGCAGTGCGGGATCCGCGAGCAGCGCGCGCAGGGCCGCCGTGAGCGGGGCGGGAGGGTCGGCGTCGCGCGCGGCGAAGAGGCGGCCCTCGAGGCCGTCGTCGAGGGCATCGCGCAGAGGCGGCAGGTCGGGCGCGAGCACCGGCCGGCCCAGGCTCATGTACTCGAAGACCTTCATCGGCGAGCCGTAGTCGTTGCTATCGGGCATGGCGCAGAGGTCCATCGCGGCGATCCAGGCCGGCAGCTCGCGATGGGGCAGCGCGCCCGTGAGCAGCGCGTGCTGGGCGAGACCGGCAGCCGCGAGATCCGCCTCGATGCGCGGGCGCTCGGGGCCGTCGCCGACAAGCAGCAGCTTGCCCGGCAAACCCTCCGCGCGGCAGCGGCGCAGGGCCTCGACGAGACGATCCACGCCGTGCCAGGGGTAGAAGCCGCCCACGAAGCCCACCACCGGCTCGCCGGCGAGCCGCGCGGGCAGCGCGGCCGGCGCCTGCTTCGCCGCCGCTTCCCACCAGCCGCGGTGGACGGCATTGGGCATCAGCAGGATGCGCGCCTCGGCCACGCCCTGCGCGCGCACGCGCTGGACGAGGCGGCTCGAGACGGCGGCGACGAGCGCGGCCCGCCGAAAGAGCGCGGCCTCGCTGCGCCGCGCCTGGCCCATGAGCAGCCCGCTGCGCCGGCGCACGAGCGGGTCGGCCACCGTGTAGTTCACCTCGAGCACGTGCGGGATGCCGAGCCGCGCGGCCAGCCGCCCGCCCGCGCTGCCGAAGAAGGCATAGCGCTCGTAGAGCAGCTCGGGCTGGAAACGCGCAGCGGCCGCGGCGAGGCGCCCGGCGAGCCGGCGGTCGTAGGCCTGCTCGGCCAGCTCGAAGAGCAGCTCGGGGGCGCGACGCGCGAAGCGCGCCGCGAGGCCGGGCCGTCCGCCGGCGGCGGGCGGCGCATAGGGATCGGCGCCCGGCGGGCCGACGAGCGCCACCGCGTGGCCGGCCGCGCGCATCGCGTCCACCATGCCGCGCAGGTGGACGGCCTCGACGCCGTGTCCCTGGGTCCGGTGCAGGGCGAGGATGCGCATGTCAGGCGCGTCCGCGCTCGGCCCGCATGGACTGGATGAGCGCGTGCATCTCGTCGGCGACGTCCTCCCAGCGGCGGCGGGCGGCGCCCGCGCGGCGGTCGTCGAAGCGAAAGCCCGCCAGCATGCTCAGCATCGCGTCCGTGAGCGGCCAGACCTCGCCGGGCGGTACCAGCAGGCCGCTCTCGCCCTCGACGACGATCTCCGGAATCCCCCCCACGCGCGAGGCGATCACGGGCCGCCTGGCCGCCAGCGCCTCGACGAGCACGTTCGGGTAGCCCTCCATGCGACTGGGCAGGACGAGGCAGTCGCAGGCGCCCAGCCAGCGGGGGATCTCGGCGTGCGGCACGGGCGGCCGTAGCTCGACCTGATCGCCCATCCCGAAGCGCGCAATGCGATCGCGCAGCTCCGCTTCGAGATTGCCCGCGCCGATCATCACCAGGCGCGCGCGGCGGCGCTCCATCTCGGGGATTGCCCGAAAGGCCTGGAGCAGCGTCGTCAGGCCCTTGACCGGCCGCAAGATGCCGACGAACAGGAAGAGGAAGGGCTCCTCGGGCAGACCGAGCTCGCGCCGGCTCGCCGCGCGCTCGCGGGGCGTGAAGCGCTCGAGGTTGACGCCGTTGGGCATCACGGTGACGCGCTCGGGCGGCAGGCCGAGCTGGGCCAGGCGATCGCGCAGCGCGCCGCTCACCGCGACCACGCGGTCGGCGCCCCTGAGTGCGTCCAGCGTGAGTCGGCGGCGCGCGAAGCCGCGCGTGAAGAGGTTCACGTCCGAGCCCCGCACCTTGATCAGGAGCGGCAGCCCGTAACGCTTGGCCAGGCGCATGGCGGCATAGCCGTCGGGAAAGGCGTAGTGCGCAAGCACGAAGTCGGCCGGCGCCGCCGTGTGCAGGCGCGCGAAGTGCGGCGCGACGCCCCACAGCAGGAAGTCCCCGTAGCAGAAGCGCAGCACGCCGGGCGTCACGATGTGGCGCGGGTACTCGACCGCGAAGCCCTCGATGCTGTCGGTGGCCGGCACCGCGCTGAAGGGATAGCGGCTCTTGCCGCGCAGGAAGGGCGGCACCCAGGGCAGCGGCGCCAGCACACGCAAGTCGTAGCCGTGGCGCTCGCGCAGCGCTTGCGTCTCCTGCAGCACGAACTGCCCGCGCATCCGCTCGATGGCGTTCGGGAAGAGGTTCGTGATGACGATGCCGCGCCCTGCGCTCTCCATGGCTCCTGCTTCGTTCGCTGCTGTCCGGGCCCCGGCTAGTCCCGGACGAAGGCCCCCGGCTCGGTGCCGAGAGCGAGAACCTGCGCCGCAGCACCCTGCCGCTGGATCTCGAGGCGGACGGCGCCGCCCGGCTCCCGCCGCAGCCGGCTGGCCTGGAGGCCCCCGGCCGGATCGGCCAGCAGGCTCAGGCAGAAGCCGGTCGCCGGCGCGCTGCCGGCCAGGCGCCACTGGAGGGCGGGCCGCCGCTCGCCGTAGCTGGGGGAAACCCAGCCCGCGGGGCCTTCCTCATCCCCCATCCGGAGGGCGCTGTCAAGTCCCTCTGGCAAGAAGACTTGCAGCCAGAGCCGGGGTTCGGCCGCCTCGCCGAGGAGCAGGCCGGCCGCTCCGAAGCCCGGCAGGGCGCAGTCGGCGGCCGGCGCCGGGCCCGGCAGAATGCGCAATTCCGGCGCCGCTTGCCAGAGGAGTGCCACGGGCAGGGGCGTCTCGGCCCGCCAGGCGTCCAGGACCAGGAGCAGATCCGGCGCCAGCAGGGCCAGCCGGCGCCCCACCGCCACGGGTCGGCCAGCGGCGTCGCGGTCCCCCCGGCGGCGGGCACTCCAGTCGAGCAGGGCCCCGGGCCACGCGGGCGCGCTCTCGGCGAGGTCGGCCTCCGAGCGCCGCGCCCAGCCGAAGCGGTCCGGCGCCGGCAGGGGCTCCGCCGGATCGCGCTCGCCCACCCGGAGCAGGTTGTGCGCGGCCGCCCCGCGGAAGTGATCCCGCCAGCGCTGTGGCCCGTTGTAGAGGAAGGTGCCGGCCTCGACCAGCAGCGGCCGACCGCCGAAGGCGGGCGAGAGCGAGAGCGCGTCGGCGTGCCCGTGCCCGGCGCCGCCGCGGCCCATCGGCCCGGCCTTGACGAGGAGCTGCGCGCCGGGCAGGCCGGCCGCCCCCGCCGGCGCCCCCCAGCGCGCCGTGTGCCAGCCGGCGGCCGGGAAGCGCTCGACCTGCAAGCCCGGCGCCTCCGCGGGCTGGGCGGCGGGCGCAGCCCCGGCGCCCCCCAGCCAGAGCGCCTCGCCCGCCAGGGGCCAGGCCGCCGCCTCGGGGACCGTCGCGCCGTAGCGGCGCGCGGCAAGGGCGAGCAGGCCGCGGGCGTCACGGCGCGGGCCGTCCTCGAGGCGCAGCACGCGGCCGCTGTCGTCGTCGCCGAAGGGGACGAGCAAGCCGTCCGGCGCCGTGAGCGCGGCCAGGGGCCGGCACATCGCGGCCAGGGTGGGCAGCCAGTCCTCGGCGGCGGGATCCCCGGCCGCGCGTCCCCAGAGCAGGCACTGGAGCAGGAAGTCCAGCACGAAGCGGTGGTAGTCGACGGCCTGCTCGGCGAGCACGCCGTCGGCGAGCAGCTGCAGCGGCAGGGGGCGCACGAGGATGGCCCGCCCGCGCGCCTGCCAGTCCGCCGACTCCGGAAAGACCGGCAGGGCCGCGCCCAGGCAGTAGAGCGCCGCCGCCTCGCCGAGCAGGTGGTTGTTGGCGACGGCCTTCTCCGAGAGGTGCCCCGCCGTGAAGCGGGCGTTCTCGTGCAGGCAGGCTGCGAGCAGGACGAGCGCCGGCTCGTCGCGCGCCGCGGCGGGCAGGAGCTGCCAGGTCCAGAGCAGCGAGAAGATGCGCAGCCCGCTCTCCAAAACCGCGATCCAGTGCGGCCCCCAGCCGAAGGGGTTCGCGGCGCGAAAATCGGCGATGAGGGCGAGCGCCGCCGCCGCCCGGGCGCGCGCGGCCGGCGAGTCGGATGGCGCGAGGCGCGCGGCGGCCGCCAGCGGCGGGGCCGCCTGCAGGCGACCCAGTTCCCAGAGGCCGCGCACGTCGCCGTGCGCCGTGAAGTCACTGGACGAGTAGGCCTCCGCCGGCAGCAGGGGCCAGCGGCCACCGCCCGGCACCTGCCGCCAGTCCAGCGGCGAGGCGGCGGCGAGACGCCCGTCGAAGAAGGGCCAGCGGCCGGCGAGGGCGTCCTCGGCCAGGGCGGAAAGCCCGCGATCGGCGCCTGGCTGGGCGGCGATCGCCGCCAGGGCCGCTTCATCATGCAGAGGCCGAAAGGCTGCCGCCAGGGCCGCAGCGTCAGGAACGCCGCCTGGAGAGAAGGTGGGCAGCAGGGCGTCGCCGGCGAGGGCGGCGGCCGGCGGCGGCACGGCAGGCCGGGGCGCCAGGCGCCCCCGCCAGCGGAGCGCGCTGCGGCGCAGGCGGCCGAGTCCGCGCATCAGGCCTCCCTGACGAAGGGGGCAAAGGGCTCGGGCAGGTTCTCCCCGTGAAAGCGATGGGCCAGGCGCTGCACGATGCGGCGCGCGGCCTGGCCGTCGCCATAGGGATTCACGGCGGCCGCCATCGCGGCGTGGGCGGCCGGATCGTCGAGCAGGCGGCCCAGTTCGCGCACGATGCGCGCGGGGTCGGTGCCCACGAGGCGCACGGTGCCGGCCTCCACGGCCTCGGGCCGCTCGGTGACCTCGCGCATCACGAGCACGGGCACGCCGAGGCTCGGCGCCTCCTCCTGCACGCCGCCGCTGTCGGTAACGATCGCGTAGGAGCGCTTCATCAGGTGCACGAAGGGCGCGTAGTCCAGCGGCTCGCAGAGGACCACGTTCGCGAGCCCGCCGAGGATGCGCGCAGCCGGCTCCTTCACGTTCGGGTTCGGGTGCACCGGGTAGACGAGCAGGCAGTCCGGGTGCGAGGTCGCGATCGCCGCCAGCGCGGCGAAGGCGCGCTCCAGCGGCGCGCCGAAGGACTCGCGGCGGTGCGCGGTCATCAGGAGCAGGCGGCGGCCCGTGAGATCGGGCAGCGCGGGCAGTCCGGGCGGCGCCTCGCGGCGCGCGGCCACCGTGAGCAGGGCGTCGATCACCGTGTTGCCCGTGACGAGGATGTCGTTGCCGTCCACGCCCTCGCTGCGCAGGTTCCAGGCCGCCTTGTGCGTGGGCGCGAAGTGGAGGTCGGTGAGCACGCCGGCGAGATGGCGGTTCTTCTCCTCGGGGAAGGGGCTGTAGCGCTGGCCCGTGCGCAGGCCGGCCTCGACGTGCCCGACGGGGATCTTCAGGTAGTAGGCGGCCAGGGCGCCGATGAAGGTGGTCGTCGTGTCGCCGTGGACGAGCACCATGTCGGGCGCCAGCTCGCCGAAGGCGCGCTCGAGGCCGCGCAGGGCGCGCTCGGTGACGTCGAAGAGGCTCTGGCCGGCCTGCATGATGTCCAGGTCGCGGTCGGGCGCGATGTCGAAGAGGCGGAAGACCTGGTCGAGCAGCTCGCGGTGCTGCGCCGTGGCGACGACGAGGGGCCGCCAGCGGGCCGGCGCGGCCTTCAGCTCGCGGATGACGGGGGCCATCTTGATCGCCTCGGGGCGCGTCCCGACGACGACGGCGATGCTGACGGGGGCCTTGCTCGTGCTCATGCGGGGCTCATCTCCGGGCGAATCTTGACACTTATAGCAGCCCGCGCGGGCCGCTGCCATGAGAATGGCATGAAATCGCTTGGGTGGCGGGCGGCCCTCGTCTAGGCTGCCCGGCGAATCCGGACCGGGAGCGCGGCGTGCAGAATCCGATCCAGCGGGTGAGCCTGATCTACTGGGAGGCCCTGGCCAGCCTGCGCGCCTGGCGGAACTGGTTTCCGCTCTTGCTCTTCTGGGCGGTGCAGGGCCTGCTGCTCTGGCTCCTCACCGCGCTCGTCGCCCGGCCGAGCGGCGCCTGGCTGACGCAACTCCTCGTCGCACAGTTCGGCCCCGAGGCGGCCGAGTACCCGCGCCTCTTCCTCGAGCTGCCCGACCTGCACCGGCGCCTCTACCTGAGCCTCGCCGCCACCCTGGGGATGTATTGCCAGGGCGTGAGTCTGCTGCGGCTGCTGGACTGGCACACGGGCGGCAAGCTCAGGCGCGAGTCGCCCTGGCGGCGGGCCTTCGCGCGCTGGCCGGGGCTCGTGCTCATCAACCTCGCGCTGCTCGCCTGCTTCCTGCTGCCCCTGGCGGCGGTCGAGCGCCTGCTCTTGCCGAGCCTCGGTCCCGGCGGCCCGGCGCGCGTCCTGCTGCTCGGCGCCTACGGGCTGGGCTTCGTCGGCGCGGTCTTCCTGCTCTACGCGCCCTTTCTCCACGTCGCCTTCAGCAGCGGCTGGCGGCGCGCGATCCGTGAGAGCGCCCGCTTCGCCCGGCGGCACCTGGGGGTCACCTTGGTGCTGGTCCTCGTGCCCTTCCTGTTCGCCCTGCCGGTGCACGCGTTGACGCTCCTGCGCCGGGTCATCGTGTTCGGCTTCCGGCCCGAACTGATGCTGCACATCTTGCTCGCGAGCAGCTTCCTCACCCTGCTCGTGCTCTTCATCGAGCTGTCCACGCTCGTGCGCTACTACGCCGAGGAGGAGTTGCGCCGGCCCTACGAGGGCGAATGGGATGACAAGCCGGAGCTCGCGCGCCACTACACCGACAGCGGCTAGCGCAGCAGCACCAGCTTCTGGCTCTCGGCGAGGCCCGCCGCCTCCAGGCGCACGAAGTAGACCCCCGTGCCCGCCGCGCGGCCGGCTTCATCGCGACCGTCCCAGACGACCGCATGCTCGCCCGCCGGGCGCGGCTCGTTCAAGAGCTCCCGCACGAGCCGGCCCGGCACGTCGTAGACCGCCAGGCGCGCCCGCCCCGCCGCCGCCAGCGAGAAGGGCACCGTCACGTTCGGGTTGAAGGGATTCGGGTGCGCCGCCGCGAGCCGCGTCGCGAAGCGCCGGCCGCTCACGGCCAGCGACTCGCTGCGCAGGAGCTGCCAGCTCTCGCCCGGCAGACGGCCGAAGAGCCGGTAGTGCAGCTCACCCGCGGTCGCCAGCGCCGCGGCGTGGTCCTCGGCTTCGTACTGGCCGGGCGCCGTCTGCTGCCAGGCGACCTGCCAGGAGAGGCCGTCCCGCTCGCCTTCGAGGCGGAACTCCGCATCCCCGCCCCCCTCGTAGCGCCAGCGCGCGAGCGCCGCGCCGCCGAGGTCGGCGAGGCTGAAGTCGGAGAGAACCACCGGCATCGCGATGGTGCAAGAGCAGCCGCCGGGCAGGCTGCCCGTGCAGTTGAAGGTGAGATGCCCCGGCTCGCACCAGTACTCGACGTAGTCCGTGCCGACGAGAACGAGATTGCCGCTGTCCAGACTCTCACACACCGTGATGCGGTGGTCCTCTCCGATCCAACTGTCCTGGATCTCGAAGAAGTCGATGGTGCCGAGCAGGGCCATCGGCCCCGGCACCGGCGGGTTGAAGGCCATGGCAATGCCGTGGCCGGCCTCGCCGATCACCAGCGATGTGTTCCAGTGGTAGCTGATGATGCCGCCGTTGCCTGCCGCGGGCAGGTTGCCGATCCTGAACTCGGCGGCCGTGATCGCCGTGAAATACTCGGGCAGGATCGCGAAGACGTAGACCGTGGCGGTCTGGAACTGCTCCTGGTTCAGCTGGCAAAGGATCGCATCCTCTTCGGCGTAGATGCCGAGCATCGGCGTACCGCCGCCCCCACCGGTGCCGGTGCCGTAGCAGCTGATCGAAGGGCAATCCTCCAGGCCCGTCGTGATCAGGGCGGAGTAGACCCCCATCGCACCGGGGTGGAAGCTGGCCCGCGCATTCAAGGTTTCCCCGGGATCGAGCAGGAAGGGGCCGGCACCGAGGGTCAGCGCGAAGTAGTCGCCCGAGATCTGCAGACTGCCGCCCAGGGGCGCGTAGCCGACGTTGGTGATGCTGAAGTCGCGATGAGCCGTGTTGCCGTAGAAGACCGTCCCGAAGTCCAGTGACGTGGCCGAGAGCTCGCAGGAGCCGCTCTCGAAATCCAGGCAATCGCAGAGCCCCGGATCGTTGCAGTTGAGGGTGAAGCGCCCGCCGCCCACGTCCCAGCCCAAGCCGGCGCCGTCGTTCACGCGCAGCTGGTCGCCGTCCAGGGAACGCTGCATGTGCAGGACGATGTCGTGGCCAAGGTCGGTGAAGGGAAGGATCGTCAGCCGCCCCAGTGCGACCCAATCGCCCGGCACCGGCGCGCCGAAGTCGAAACGGATGCCCGAGGCCAAGTTGCCGTCCAGCGGCGGATAGAACCACTCCTCGGTGACTTCGGCTACACCGCTGAGCGCCTCGAGGCCGGCAACGCGGAACTCGGCGCCCGTGATGCCCGGATCCGCGAAGCTGGGCACCCGGGCGATGACGTAGAGGGTGTCGGGAACGCCGACCGGGAAGTCGCCCGCGCAGAGCGTGCCCGCGGCATCGAGAAAGAGACCGAGATGATCGGCGCCGTGCGCGGGGTTGCGCGCAAAACCGCTGAGAGGCACGTCTGCGCAGGCCGCCGCGCCGAGCGCGACCGTGGCCGCATGCGGGCCGTAGCTCGCAGGGTCATAGCGCACCGTGACCTGCCGCCCATGCCCGGGCTGCAGCGTGAAGGCGCCACCCCCGGCCAGCAGGTGGAAGTGCTCACTGTCCAAGGTGACCTCGCCGACCAGCGGGCCGTCGCCCGTGTTGGCGATGTTGAAGCTCGCAGTGGCGTAGCTGCCCAGGAGTCGCTCGCCGAAGTCGAGGCTTTCCGGTTCGAGCACGCAGTTCGGCGCCGGCTCGTGAGCGCGTCCGATCAGCGGCAACTCGGCGCAGTAGGGCAGGCCCGTGGTCAGCACGGCCGCGTGTTGCCCCGCCGCCAGAGGCGTGTAGCGCACGGTGAAGTTGTGGACCGCGGCCGGCGCTACCGTGAAGGCGCCGCCCCCCGCGACGAGACTGAAGTTGGGATCGGCGAGGGCGATCACGCCGCTGAGCGCTAGATCCCCCGTGTTCTCGACGGCGGCGCTCCGCAGGACGCTGCTGCCCAAGGCGACGTCGCCGAAGTCGAGGAGCTCGACCGATAACGCGCAGTCCGGGACGGGCTCGTGTGCGTTGCCCGAGCACGGGTAGTCCGCGCAGTCGTCGCTGCCAAGCTCGATGGCGCAGGTCTGGGCGCCAGGGGCGCTCGGCGCAAAGCGCACGGTCACCGTGCGCGACATGTTCGCGGCTAGCGAGAAGGGCCCGCCGCCTGCTATCAGGGCAAAGTCCGGGCAGTCCTCGCTCACGGTGCCTGTAAGCAGGCCGACGCCCGCGTTGCGGATGACGAAGCTGCGGACCTCGGCCGCGCCGACCGGGAGATCGGAGAAGACGAGGCTGCTCGGCGTCAGCTCGCAGATCGGTTCACCGGCATAGCCCGTGCCCGTACAGTTCATCTCCGGGCAGTCCGTCGTGCCCAGGTCGATGACGCAGGTCTTGGGGCCGCTGCTCTCGGGCGCGAAACGAACGTAGACGGTATGCCCAGCGCCGGTCGCCAGGCTGAAGGGTCCGGCACCCGCGATGATCGAGAACTCCGCGCAGCTCTCGCTCACGTGACCGCTCAGGATGCCTTCGCCCTGGTTGCGGATCGTGAAGTACTGCAGCGATGTGCTGCCAACGCTGACGACGCCAAAATTGAGCGAGGCGGGCTGTAGCGTGCAGAGCGGCTCGAGCGGCGCGAAGCAGGAGCAGCTCGGCGGATCGCTGCAGTTGAAAGTGAAGCCTCCGCCGGCGACCGCCAGTTCAATGTAGTTGTCGTCGACGACGACGAGTCCGTCGCTCTGGAGCGAGGCCGCCACGCTCACGGTGTGATCAGGGCCGATCCAATTCGCTTGCTGGAAACTGCTGAAGACGAGGTAGCCCAACTCGACAATGGGCCCCGGCTGGGGCTCGCTCCAGGCGAGCGCGATTCCCGTTTCGGGCTCGCCGATCACGAGCGAGGTGGTCCAGGTGGCCGTCCAGTGCCCGGCCGGCGGCAGGCCATTCGGGGGCAGATTGGCAAGGCGAAACTCACAGGCCGTGATGCCCGCACCCGTGAATTCCGGCAGCACCGCCAGCACGCGCACCTGGACGGTCAGGTTCGCGCCGTCCAGGGGACCCTGGCAGATCTGTGCCTCAGGGTCGAGGTAGAGCCCGATGTGATTGCCCTGCGGTTCGCTGTACGCCTGACCCCAACCCGTCAGCGTCACCGGCGGGCAGTCGTTCGTGCCCAGGTCGAGCAGGCACTCGTGGCCACCTGCCTCCGTCGGCGCGAAGCGGATCTGGATGGTGCGGCTCGCCCCGGGCGCGACGTCGAAGTGCCCACTCGTGATCACCGTGAACGCCGGCACGCTCGCGCAGGGCTGGGCCGGCAGGTCCAGCGGCAGGCTCGCCGTTCCCGTGTTGGTTACCTTGAGCACGCGCAGCCGCTGCTCGCCCAAGAGCACGGCACCGAAGTTGAGGGTTTCGAAGTCCACTGTGCAGGACTGGGCCTGCGCGGCGCCGGCGGCGATGATCAGGATGGCGAGCGCCAGGAGCGCCCGAGTGCGCAGATTCGTCATCGTGGTTTCCCCCCTGCCCTCTCTCAACGTGAAGTCCTCCGGTCTCTGCCCACGCGCGGCGTCCGGAACTCGCTTCGCGATCGCCGCCTAGCGCAGCAGCACCAGCTTCTGGCTCTCGGCGAGGCCCGCTGCCTCCAGCCGCACGAAGTACACCCCCGTGCCCGCCGCGCGGCCGCTCTCATCGCGGCCGTCCCAGACGACG
>VGXI01000002.1 GCA_016873475.1 bacterium
GGCTCGGGTCGGCGAGAGGCCGCAGGAGCTGCTTCTTGGCCAGCGCGTAGCTGCTCGCCCGGTCGCCGCCGATGCAGACCCCCAGGATGGCCGGGCCGCAGCCCTGCCCCTGGGCGTTCACGACCGCGTCGAGGATCACCCGCCTGACGCCCTCCAGGTCGCGGCCGGCCTTCAGCCCGCCGTGCGGCAGGCTGTACTGGGCGCTCTGGTTCTCGCTGCCGCCGCCCTTGAGCAGCAGGTCGAAGCGGAGCGCGTCCGGCTCCTCCCACTGCTCGAAGCTGAAGGAGGGAAAGGCCTCGCCCGTGTTGTCGTTGCTGTTGGCGCCTGTCACGGAGTCCACCGCGTTGGGACGCAGCAGGCTCTCCTTGGTGGCCCGGCGGATGGCGGCCAGGGCCGCCTCCCGGATCGGGCGCACCGGGTAGTCCCAGGGGTGCTTGACGTAGAAGACCGGCGTGCCGGTGTCCTGGCAGATCGGACTCACGCAGCGCTCGGACAGCTCGACGTTCTCGAGGATGGTCGCCAGGCTGGTCGCCGCGGCCGAGCCGGCCGCCTCGCGGCCCTGGCCGGCGCCGAGGGCCGCGGTCACGTCCGCCGGCAGCTTGGTGCTCGCCCGGCGGATCAGCTCGAAGAGGTGGCTCTCCAGGTCGGGGATCGTCTTCATGCCGGCCTCGCTTCCCGGGCCCGGGCGGCGGACCCAGACCGCCAATATAGGCCAGCGGCCGCCGGCCTTCAATCGCGGCGAAGCCGCCGCCGGCGTGGCGCGCGGCGGCCCTTGCATCCCCGCCGGCCCTGAGGCACACTGCCCGGACTGCCGCACCCCGAACTCACCGCCCCGACAAGGAGTCTCCATGGCCGCCTCCGCGGTGGAGCGCGTCCTCGCCCGCGTCAAGGGCGAGGGGATCGAGGTCGTCGACCTCAAGTTCGTCAACCTCTTCGGCGGCTGGCACCACATCAGCGTGCCGCTCAGCCAGGTGGATGCCTCCCTCTTCTCGGAGGGCATCGCCTTCGACGGCTCCAGCGTGCCCGGCTTCAAGTCGCTCGAGGCCGGCGACATGCTGCTCCTCGCCGATCCGGCGACGGCCGCGCGCGATCCCTTCTGGGACCGGCCCGCGCTGTCGATGATCGCCCAGCCCGTCGAGGCCGACACGAAGGCGCCCTTCGCGCGCGACCCGCGGGCCATCCTCGCCAAGGCCGACGCCCTGCTCGCCGCGAGCGGCATCGCCACGGGCAGCCTCTGGGCGCCCGAGTTCGAGTTCTACATCTTCGACGCGGTGACCTACCTGAACGACATCAACACGGCGATGTACCGCATCGACAGCGCCGAGGCGGACTGGAACAGCGCCGTCGGTCCCGACAGCAACCTCGGCTACAAGATTCCCCGCCAGGGCGGCTACCACGCCAGCCCGCCGCTGGACCAGCTCTTCAACCTGCGCGCCGAGATGGTCGCCGAGCTGGAGGCGGCCGGCATCCCCGTCCGCTATCACCACCACGAGGTGGGCGGCCCGGGCCAGAGCGAGATCGAGGTGCTCGAGCAGCCGCTCCGCGCCGCGGCCGACAACGCCCTGCGGGTGAAGTACATCATCAAGATGACGGCGGTGCGTCACAAGAAGACCGTCACCTTCATGCCCAAGCCCCTCTACAACGAGGCGGGCAGCGGCATGCACTTCCACCAGCGCCTGATGAAGGGGCCCAGGAACCTCTTCTGGGATCCCAAGGGCTACGCCGGGCTGAGCAAGCTCGCGCTCCAGTACATCGCCGGCCAGCTCGTCCACGCGCCGGCCCTGCTCGCCTTCACCAACCCGAGCACGAACAGCTACAAGCGCCTGGTGCCCGGCTTCGAGGCGCCGGTAAAGACGATCTTCGGGCTGGCCAATCGCAGCGCCGCCATCCGCATCCCGAAGTACGCGGACACGGCGGCCACCAAGCGCTTCGAGTTCCGCCCGCCGGATGCGACCTGCAACGTCTACCTGGCGATGGCCGCGCAGCTGCTCGCCGGGCTGGACGGCATCCGCCGCCGGCTCGACCCGAGCCAGCTCGGCTTCGGGCCCTACGACGTGAACGTCTTCGCCCTGCCCGAGGCCGAGAAGGCCAGGCTCGGCAGCCTGCCGACCAGCCTGCGCGAGGCGATGCTCGCCCTGGAGGCCGACCACGAGTTCCTGCTGGCGGGGGACGTCTTCAGCCGCGAGCTGATCGCGGCCTGGATCCACGCCAAGATCGAGGACGAGTACAACGCGGTGCGCAACCGGCCGCACCCCTACGAGATCTCGCTCTACTTCGACGCCTGAGAGGCGGCCATGTTCGTCAACGACCCGATCCATGGCTTCATCGAGCTGAACGAGCTCCAGGGGGGGCTGCTCGAGCTGCCGGAGCTGCAGCGCCTGCAGTGGATCCGCCAGCTCGGGCTGAGCTTCCTCAGCTACCCGGGCGGCGTCCACACCCGGGCTTGCCACGTGATCGGGGTGAGCCACGTCGCCGGGAAGATGGCCGAGGCGCTGCAGCTGCTGCCCGAGCAGCGCTGGCTGGCCGAGGCGGCCGGGATGCTGCACGACGTCGGGCACACGCCTTTCAGCCACGCCCTGGAGAGCCTGCTGCCCGAGGACCACATGGAGCTGACGGGCAGCCTCATCACCGGCAGGGCGCGCTTCAGCTTCCCGCGGGCGGGCTGGATCCCCGAGATCCTGCGCCGCTACGGCCTGGATCCCGAGGAGGTGGCCGACCTGGTGACGGGCCGCCACCCGGACGCCATCCTCCAGCACGTCATCCACGGGCCGATCGACGCCGATCAGCTCGACTATCTCCTGCGCGACAGCTACTTCACGGGCATCGCCCACGGCAACATCGACCTCCACCGCATCCTGCACACGCTCAAGGCCGACCGGGTCCTGGGCGGGCTCTACCTCATGGAGAAGGGCCTGGACGCCATCGAGGAGATGCTCGTCGCCCGCGACCACATGTACTCGGCGGTCTACGCCCACCGGACGGGCCGCATCGCCGAGACGATGCTGCTCAGGGCGATGGAGCTGGCCGTGAGCAGCATCGAGGGCTGGTACGAGATGACCGACGGCGAGCTGATGGCCCGCCTGCGCCTGGCCGGCGGCGTCAGCGCCGAGCTGGTGGACAAGATCCAGTACCGGGACCTCTACAAGACGGCCTTCAGCATCGCGAGCCGGGGCGAGGGACAGCTCCGCGCCGCCCTCGCCGAGACCTCCCGCGGCCTGGGCCGCCAGGAGATCGAGGCCCTGCTCACCGAGCGCTGCGGCTTCGGGCCCGGCGGGCTGCTCGTCGACATGCCGGTCGACATGCTCGCCTTCACCGAGCCGCGCCTGAAGCGGGTGGAGCTGCCCATCCTGCGCAAGAGCGGCGAGCGGACGGACCTCTACGAGCTGTCCGCCCTGGCCCGGGCGCTGGCGGAGAAGGAGTCCTCGCACACGGTCTTCGCGGTCTACACCGCGCCCGAGGACCGCGCCCGCGCCCGCGCGGTGACGGAAACCTGGCTGGGGCTGTGAAGGAGATCCAATGAGCGAGCACAGGCAGCGTGGCTTTCTCGCCACCCTCTTCGACTTCAGCTTCGAGGACTTCCTCACGCCCGGCGTGCTGAAGCTCCTCTACACGATCGGCCTGCTGGCCGCCCTCTTCGGCTCCCTGCGCTTCATCGGGGGCGGCTTCGGGCGCGGCGTCTGGACCGGCATCGGCGCCCTGCTGCTCGCGCCGCTGCTCTTCCTGGTCTACAGCCTGCTGGCCCGGGTCGTGGTGGAGCTGGTGATGGTCTTCTTCCGCATCGCCGAGCACATGGAGCTGCTCGTCGAGGCCGAGGGCCGCAGCCCGCGCCGCCGGCGCGGGCGCAAGGAGAAGGCCGAGGCGGCCGAGGGCGCCGGCGCCCCGCCCGAGAGCTGAGCCGCGCCGGTCGGCCCCGGGCGACCCCCGTTAAAAAGAGCAGGGAGGGCACCTGTCCCTCCCCCGATCAAGTCACATGACCGACAAGCGGCCAGTAGAAGTTACTTCTTCTTGGTCGTGGACTTGGTGGCCTTCTTGGCAGCGGCCTTCTTCTTGCCAGCCATTGCGATCTCTCCGCGTAGTAGGGAAGGGAACTGGGCCGGGACTGTCCCGGCTTGCTCTTGGCGCGGACTATCGCGCCGGTGCCGCCAGGCATGCAAGCAAGAATCGCATGGGCGGCGAAAAAAAACGCAGCGACCCCAGCGCTCACGCGCCGCGGAGCAGGCGCGCGTGGAGCGCTGCGAGCGCGGCAGCGAGCGCGGGCTCGGGGACCAGCCAGCGGCAGCGATCGGCCGGCGCGGGGATCGCCTCTGCGTCCGCGGGCGGCGGCGCCGCGGCGCCCGGGCCACTGAAGACGAGCGAGAGCGTCGCCCAGCCGCGCTCGGGCGGCGCGAACGTGCCCGCTGCCGCGAGCCGCGCCAGCCGCGCGGGCAGCGCGGGATCGTCGGGCGCGAGGTAGCGCCCCGCGCCCGCTGAGAGCAGCTCGGGATCCAGAGCCGCGAGATCCGCGCCCGCCGCGCGCAAGAGCACCAGCCGCTCGCGCTGGGCCAGCGCCAGCGGGCGCAGGGGTCCCGTCGCCGGCCGGTGGTGGATGAGCGTGCCCTCGCCCTCATCGAAGGTGCTGAGCACGCGCAGGGGCGTCGCCCCCGGCAGCGCGGCCCGCACCGCCCGCGGGTGGACGACCTTGCTCCCCTCCTCGGCCATCGCGAGCATGGCGGCGGCGGGCAGCTCCGCCAGGTAGCGCGCGGCCGGCACGCGGCGGGGATCGGCGTCGGCGACGCCGGGCACGTCCGTGTAGATCTCCACCTCGGCGGCGCCGAGCGCGGCGCCGAGGGCGACGCCGCTCGTGTCGCTGCCGCCGCGGCCCAGCGTGCGGATCTCCCCCGCGGCGTCCGCGCCCTGGAAGCCGGCCACGACGGCGATCCGCCCCGCCGCCAGGCAGGCCGCGATGCGGGCGGGCTCGACGCGCAGGATCTCGGCCTCGCCCGCTCGCCCGTCCGTGAGGACGCCGGCCTGCGGCCCGGTGAAGGCCTGGGCCGGCAGGCCGGCGAGCGTCAGCTCGTGGGCGAAGAGGGCAGCGGCGATCTGTTCGCCGGCGGCCATCGCCAGGTCCAGTTCGCGCGGGGCGACCGGCTCGCCGGCTCCGGTGAGCAGACCGATCAGCGTGTCCGTCGCGTAGGGCTCGCCCTTGCGGCCCAGCGCGCTGACGACGATGGCCAGGCGCCGGCCCGCCGCGGCGCGGGCCGCCACCCGGCGGATGGCGGCCGCGCGGGCGGCGGCGTCGCGGACGCTGGTGCCGCCGAACTTGAGGACCAGGGTCGCCGGCTCGGCCATGGGCGCTCGCCTAGGGGGTGCGGACCAGGCCGCGGCCGATCAGCTCGCGGGCGATCTGGACCGTGTTCAGGGCGGCGCCCTTGCGCAGGTTGTCCGCGACGCACCAGAAGTTCAGGGCGTTCGGGCAGCTGAAGTCCCGCCGCAGGCGACCGACGTAGACCGGGTCCTGGCCGCTGGCCCGGATCGCCAGCGGGTAGAGCGTGCGCGCCGGCTCGTCCTCGACGACGAGGCCGGGCGAGCGGGCGAGCAGGGTGCGCAGCTCGTCCAGGTCGTAGGGCCGCTCGAACTCCACGTTGACGCTCTCGCTGTGCCCGTTGACCACCGGGATGCGCACGGTCGTCGCGGTCACTTTGATGGCGGGATCGAGGATCTTCGCCGTCTCGTTGACCATCTTCATCTCCTCCTTCGTGTAGCCGTTGTCGAGGAAGGAGTCGATGTGGGGCAGGGCGTTGAAGGCGATCTGGTGGGGGTAGACCTGCACGGCCAGGGGCCGGCCGGCGGCGTAGGATTTCACCTGGCCCTGGAGCTCCTCGACCGCCGCCTGCCCGGTGCCGCTGACCGCCTGGTAGGTGCTCACCACCACGCGGCGGGCCTTGTAGGCCTTGTGCAGGGGGGCCAGCGCCACCAGCATCTGGATCGTCGAGCAGTTCGGGTTGGCGATGATGCCCTGGTGGCCGGCCAGGGCCTGGGGGTTCACCTCCGGGATCACCAGCGGGTGCTCGGGGTCCATGCGGAAGGCGGTGCTGTTGTCGATGCAGACCGCGCCCCGCTTCACGGCCTCGGGCGCCAGCGCCTTGGCCGCCGCCTCGCCGGCGCTGAAGATGGCGATGTCGACGCCGCGGAAGGCCTCCGGCTCGGCGGCCACCACCGTGTGGGCCTTGCCGCGCCAGGTGACGCTCTTGCCGGCGTTCTCGGGCAGGTCCATGGGGACGAGGCCGGCGATCGGCAGGTCGGTGGCCGCCTCCAGGATGCTGCGCATCTCCGTGCCCACGTTGCCCAGCGCCCCGACGACGGCGAAGGTGTACTGCTTCATGCGCGGCTCCTTGCGATGGCGATGAGGTCGCTGAGGATGGCGAAGCCCGTCTGGACGCGGCCGGCGCCCGGGCCGACGACGGTGACCTTGCCCAGCAGGTCCGTCTCGAAGCTGACGGCGTTGGTGGGGCCCATGACGCCGGCCAGGGGATCGGCGAGCGGCAGGGCGACCGGTTCGACGCGGGCGTCCAGCCCGCCGCCCGGCAGGCGGCGCACGCTGCCGATCAGCTTCCAGCGCTTGCCGGCCGCGCGGGCCTTGGCGACGTCCGCCGCCTTGATGCCCGTGATGCCCTTGCACCTGACGTCGGCGGGGGAGAGCTTGCCGCCCATCAGCAGGTTGGCGAGGATCGCCACCTTGCCCGCGGCGTCGTGGCCCTCGACGTCGCCGGTCGGGTCGGCTTCGGCGTAGCCGAGCGCCTGGGCCTTGTCGAGGGCGGCGGCGTAGTCGGCGCCGGCCTCCATCTCGCTGAGGATGTAGTTGGTCGTTCCGTTGAGAATGCCCTGGATGGCCGTGAAGTCGTTGCCGGCCAGGTTCTCGAGGGCGAGGCTGAGCACGGGGGTGCCGCTCATCACCGTGCCCTCGATGCGCAGCTGCACGCCGTGCTTGGCGGCCAGGCGCGCCAGGCGAGGCTGGGCGAGGGCGGCCGGCCCCTTGTTGCTGGTCACGACGTGCTTGCCGAGCTTCAGGGCCGTCTCGCAGTGGCGGATGGCCGGCTGGCCGGTGGCGAGGTCGGTCCAGGCCATCTCCACGACGACCTCCGCGCCGCTCTCCCGAATCGTCTTCAGGGCGTCCCAGCGGCGGGCGAGGCCGGGGCCGCGATAGGCATCCAGGCTGCCCTTCTCGCGGACTGCCCTCAGCAGGCGGCCCAGATCCAGGCCCTGCGGGTCGCAGACGGCGCCCAGGCGGGCGTCGCTCACGGCCACGACACTGGCCGCGTAACCGTGCCGGCGCGCCAGCGCCGCCTTCTTGGTGTGGAGGATCTCGGCCAGTCCCTGGCCCACGTTCCCGAATCCGATCAGGGCGATCTTCTGCATCCCAGACTCCTCACAGGGCGGGCCGCGCGCGCGGCTAGGGGCTCTCCGGCAGGGGCAGCCGGGTGTCTCGCTTCAGCGTCGAGAGCACGAAAGCGCTCTTGAGCTTGCTCACGCCCTCGACGCGGGTGAGCGTGTGCAAGAGGAAATCCTCGTAGTCGCCGATCTCGGGCACCACGATGCGCAGGAGGAAGTCCTCCTCCCCGGTCAGGTGGTGGCACTCGAGCACCTGCGGCATGGCCAGGATGGCCGTCCTGAACTCCTCGATGCGCTCGCGACGGTGCAGGCTGAGCGCGACGGCTACGTAGACCTCCGTCCGCAGGCCGACGCGCGCACCGTCGATCATGGCCGCGTAGCCGCGGATCACACCCTTCGCCTCGAGCTTGCGGATGCGCTCGTGGACGCTGGGCGGCGACAGGCCCACGCGCTCGGCGATGCGGGCATTGGGCAGGCGGCCCTCGGCCTGGAGGATCTCGAGGATCCGGCGGTCGGTGGCGTCGAGACGGACACTCTGCATGGCGGGCAGGATAGAGAAAAGTGGCGCCCATCGCAACGATGCTGAGGTCCAGCCGCGCCCCTCCCTAAGCATGTGAGACCCGCATGCGCTGTTCCCGAATTGCTCAGGGATCGGCTGCCCATCGCCCTGCGCTGCAACCTGGGCGTGGCCGGCCCACCGGCGCGCCGCGAACCGGGCGGCGCGCCGGGGAAGCGGCGCCGGCAGCTCCGTCGCGAGGAGCGCCTGGCGCTGCGATCGCAGACTGGTACAT
The DNA here is from genome assembly GCA_016873475.1 of bacterium. Classification (NCBI taxonomy): domain Bacteria; species bacterium. The sequence continues at coordinate 8,160 of VGXI01000002.1, forward strand.
ATCTCTCATTGACAATATAGCGTAGGAGGCATATATTGGACTCGGGAACGTCTCCCGCATGCACGCAGGAGATGGTGAGAGAAAGCCGGGGAGAGGCGCATCCTCTCCCCGGCGTCGAACGGCGAGCGACCATGGCGACACCTCGCTCCGAGCCCGTGCTCCAGGAGCTGGCGGCCTACTTCCGCCTGCTCGCCGAACCCGCGCGCCTGTCCATCCTGGATCTCCTGGCCGGCGGCGAGCTGAGCGTGCTCGAGATCGTCGCGGAGACGGGACTCGGCCAGTCCCACACCTCGCGCCAGCTCGGGCGCATGGCGAGCGAGGGACTGCTCACGCGGCGCAAGGAGGGCACGCGCGTCTACTACGCCCTCGCTGACCCTCGGCTGCCCGATCTCCTGAGCGCCGCCGAGCGCGCCCTGAAGGCGCACCTGCGCGGGCGGCTCGGCGGTCTCGGCGGATGAGCGCCCCGCGCGAGGGCGGTGCCGCGCAGCGCGAGTCCCGCGCTTGCGGCGCTGGGGAGGGGAGCCGATAATGCCGCGCATGCCAAGCCCCGCCCTCCTGGAGCGCCTGCGCGGTCGCCTGGGCGGCCGCTCCCTGCTGGGCGGCGCGCTGCAGCTGCTGGCCGGCCACCTGCTGCGGATGCTCATCCAGTCGGCCTACTTCATCCTCACGACACGCGGGCTGGGCGTGGAGGACTACGGGCGCTACACGGGCCAGCAGGCCCTGCTGCTCGGCCTCGTGCCCTTCACGAACCTGGGCTACCCGATCCTCGCCCTGCGCGAGGTGGCGCGCGACAGCCGCGGCCGCGCCGCGATCTGGAGCGACGGCCTGCGGGTCACGCTCGTCGTCGGGGGCGCCCTCTCGCTCGCGCTGGCGGCCTTCGGTCCCGCGCTCCTGCGCGTGGACTTCCCGCGCCTGCCGCTGCTCATGCTCGCCGTGGCCGAGCTCATCTTCTACGCGCTGATCAACCTGCTCAGCGGCATCATGCAGGGCGCCCAGCGCCTCGACCGCATGGCCCAGATCGAGGTGGCCCTGGCCCTCGCGCGGCTGGCCGCGGTTGCTGCCGTGGCGCTCGCGGGCGAGCTGCACCTGGCGAGCTTCGCCGCCGCACATCTGGCGGGCAGCGGGCTCTGCCTGCTCGCCGCCCTTGCGGTCCTGGGCCGCGGCTGGGCCTGGCCGCTGGCGCCCGCGAGCTGGCCGGAGATCCGCCGCCGCCTGCGCGACGGCCTCTACGTCGCGGGCGCCGCGGCGGGCCGCAACTTCCACGTCGGCCTCGACAAGATGCTGCTCCCCTCGCTCGCGGGCCTGGCTGCGGCCGGGCAGTACGCGGCGGGCTTTCGCGTCTTCGCCTTCGCCCTGCTGCCCGTGCAGGCGCTGATGTCCGCGCTCTACCCGCGCTTCTTCCAGCAGCGGCAGGGCTCCTTCGCCGGCAGCCTGGCGCTCTGGCGCCGGAGCGCGCCGCTAGTGCTGGCCTACGCGCTGCCGGTGAGCGCCATCGTCTGGGCGGCGGCGCCGCTCTTGGGCCCCATCCTGGGCAGCGAGTACCCGGAGGCGCCACAGGTCCTGCGGGCGCTGATCTGGGTGCTCGTCCTCCAGGGGCTCTACCTGCCGCTGGGCGACGCGCTCTCGGGCGCCGACTTCTTCGGCTTCCGCAGCGCCTGCATCTTCGCGGCGGCGGCGGCGAACCTGGGGCTCAATCTGCTGCTCATCCCGCGGCAGGGCTGGCAGGGGGCGGTGATTGCCGTCTACCTCTCGCACGCGCTGCTGCTCCTGCTCTACGCCTGGGGCGCGCGGCGCGCTCTCCTGCGGGAGCGCAGGCAGGTCCAGGCGCAGGAGCGCCGGCATGGCTGAGTTGCGTGGCGCCGACATCGTCTGCGTCGGCTCGGCGCTCTGGGCGAGCCCGGCGCCGCTGAACGTCCACCACGTGATGCGGCGCCTGGCCAGCCGCAACCGCGTGCTCTACGTGGAGTCGCCGGGGCTGCGGCCGCCGGCTGCGCGCAGCGGCGGCGACTGGCGCAAGGTGGGCTGGCGCCTGCGCGGCTGGCTGCGCGGGCTGTCGGCGAGCCCGGAGGGCGTCTGGCTGCTCTCGCCGCCGCTGCTGCCCTGGCATGGCCAGGCCTGGGCGCGGGCGCTCAATCGCCGGCTATTGGTGGGGGCGGTGCGCCGGGCGATGCGCCGCCTGGACCTGCGCGAGCCGCTGCTGTGGGTCTTCCTGCCCACCGGCGAAGTCCTCGCAGGGGCGCTAGCCGAGCGCCTGCTCGTCTACCATTGCGTGGACGCCTACGCCGAGAACCCCGGCGTGGACCGGGAGGCGATCCTCGCGCTGGAGGCCCGATTGCTCGCCCGCTGCGACCTGGTCTTCACGACCTCGCCGGCGCTCCACGCCGAGAAGCGGCCGGTCCGCGGCCGCGCGCACTTCGTGCCGAACGTGGCCGATGCCGAGCACTTCGCCGCCGGCGGGCCGGAGCCGCCCGCGCTGGCCGCGATCGGGCGGCCGCGCCTCGGCTACGTGGGCAACCTCGCGGGCTACAAGCTGGACATCCCGCTGCTCGCGGCGGTGGCCGCGGCGCGTCCCGACTGGCAGTTCTGCCTGGTCGGTCCGCGGGGCGCGGGCGATCCCGGCAGCGATCTCTCGGCGCTCGAGGGCCTCGCCAACCTGCACTGGCTCGGCCTCCAGCCCTACGCGGCCCTGCCGGCCTTCGTGGGCGCCTGCGACGTCTGCCTGATTCCCTTCCGCCTCAGCGCCTCCACGCGGGCCTCCTTCCCGCTCAAGTTCTACGAGTACATGGCCGCCGGCAAAGCCATCGTGGCGACGCCCCTGCCCGCCCTCGCCGACTACGCCGAGCGGCCCGCCCTCTGCCGCTTCGCGGCCGAACCGGCGGCCTTCGTCGCGGCGGTGGAGGCTGCGCTCGCCGAGGGCGCCGCACCGGCGCTGATCGCCGCGCGCCGCGCCGAGGCGGCGGCGCACAACTGGCCCGTGCGCCTGGCCGAGATCGAGAGCGCGGTGCTGGACGCCCTGGCGGCGAAGGCCGCCGGCCACGCGGGAGCGGCGCGCTGATGGCCGGTCTGCGCATCGCCCTCTTCTCCCGTTCGACGCCGGCGCACTTCGCCGCCGGCGGCATGGAGCGCCACACCGACCAGCTCGCGCGCGGCCTGGCGCGGCGCGGCCACGCGGTCACCCTCTTCACGACCGCGCTGCCGCCCGGTGGCGCGCCGGATGTCGAGGAGGCCGGCCTCGAGTTGCGCTACCTGGCCGGGACGCGGCCTGGCGTCTACGGTGGCGGCTACTGGCCGCGTGCACGCGCGGCCTTCGCCGACGCGCGGCGCCGGCGACCCTTCGATGCGATCCTCTCGCAGAGCGCGGGCGCCTGGGGTGTCCTCGATCTGCCGGCAAGCGCTCGCCCAGCTTGCCTGGCCGTGCTGCATGGGAATCCCCGCGCCGAGATGGCGACTGCCTGGCGCAGCGCCCCCTGGCACCCGAAGACTTGGGCGCGGACGGCCATCCTCCTGGAGCAGCACTTCCAAACCCGCCGCCGGCTGCCGCAGTGCGCCGGACTGGTGGCCGTCTCGTCGGAGCTCGGCGAGCGCCTAAGGCGGGAGTTCCCCGGGCAAGTCCGGGGATTGCGCGTCATTCCCAACGGCATCGCCATCGACGCCTATCGCCAGGCCTCGCCAGCGGAAGGTCAGCGGGTGCTCTACACGGGTCGAGTGATTGCCGCCAAGGGCGTCTTCGTGCTGGTCGACGCCTTTGCCGCGATCGCCGGCGCCTACCCGGACGCCCGACTGCGGATCATCGGCGACGGCCAGCTCACGGCGCTCCGGCGGCGCGTTGCGCGGTGGGGATTGACGGCGCGGGTCGAGATCGTCGGCGCCGTGCCTCATGCGCAAATCGCGGGCGAGCTGGCAGCCGGCGCGCTCTTCGTGCTGCCGACGCAGTGCACGGAAGGCCTGCCCCTGGGCATGCTCGAGGCAATGGCGAGCGGCTTGCCCGTGGTGGCAATTGCGCGCGGGGGCATCGCCGAAGTCCTTCGCGGGGACAACGGCGGCGTTCTCCTTGCGCCGGCGGCGGCCGATGCGCGCAGCTTGGCGCGCGCGCTCGGCGACCTGTTCGCAGCCCCCGCGGAGCGCGAGCGCTTGGGGCGGGCGGCGCGGCAGCGCATCGAGACGGCCTACAGCGAAACGGCGATGTTGGCCGCCTACGAATCCTGGCTCTGCGAACTAGCGGGCGCCTAGCCCAGCCCCGGAATCCGGCATTGTCTCCGGGCGAGGCTGCGGCAATACTGGGCGGCGCGGGCTCTCGCGCCGGTGACGCCGGCGCGCGCATCCCGACTCTCAGGCCCCTGCGGGAGAACGCCGATGTCCGACACGCGCGAGGCCGGCTACTACGGCTATGCTCGCCCCGATGTGCTGGCGCTGATTCCTCCCGGCTGCCGCCGGCTGCTCGATTTGGGCTGCGGACGCGGCGAACTCGGCCGCCGACTCCAGGGCCGTGACGGCGCCTTGCGAATCACCGGCATCGAGTGGGAACCGGCGGCTGCCCGGGTCGCTGCCGGGCACTACGATCGGGTGTTGGTGGGCAGCCTGGAGGGCGAGCTGCCACGCCTGGTCGAGGCGGGCGAGCGATTCGATCTCATCGTGATGGCCGACATCCTCGAGCACACTGCAGCGCCGGGGACGATCCTCGCCCAGGCGGCGACCTTGCTGATCGAGGGCGGGCACGCCGTCGTGAGCGTGCCCAACGTGTCCCACTACTCGGTCGGCCTCGGGCTGCTCCGCGACCGGTGGGACTATGCCGAGCGCGGCATCCTCGATCGCGGCCACCTGCGCTTCTTCACGCAGCGCAGTTTCCGGGAGCTTGCCAGGTCCGCCGGTCTCAGCGTCCTGCGCGAACGGCGCAACTACCGGCTCTGGGAGCGCCGCGGTCTGCGCCATGACCGATGGGTGGCGATCCCGATCAGCCTCGGTCTCCTGCGGCATCTCTTCGTCTTCCAAAACCTCTTCCTGCTGCGCAAGGGGGACTAGTGCCCCCGCGTCGGATCGACTTCCTCGCCTGGCGCGATGCAAGCAATGCCAGTGCTCGCTGTCGGGGGGAAGCCTACGCGGCGCCTCTGGCAGCCCTTGGCTGGCAACTCCGCTTCCGCGCCCCGGCGTCGAGCGGGTTGGCGCGCTGGCTCAACCCGCGCGGTGGTCCTCTGCGCGTTCCGGCGAAGCTGGCCTATCTTCTCGTCGCACTCGTGAGGCGCTTCGTGCAGATCGCCGGCGCGCGCGGTGCGGATGCGGTCGTCGTGCAGCGCGAACTCCTGAGCCTTGGTCCGCCCGTCCTGGAGCGCCTGCTGGGTCGCTGCCACCCCTGCCTGATCTACGATGTGGATGATGCACTGGATCTGACGCCTCCCCATCTGCGTCCGCTGGCCGGGGGTCTGCGCGACGCGGGCAAGTTGCAGTGCATTGCCGGCTGGAGCCGAGCTGTCGTCGCGAGCACCGACATCCTCGCCGCGCGCCTCGGACCGCTGCCGGTTCCGGTGCGCGTGATCCCCACTCCCGTGGACCTGGGTCGCTTCCCCGCTCCGACGCCGCAGCCGGCCGCACCCCTGCGCCTGGGCTGGTTCGGAACCGGCGGCAACCTGCACTATCTCGCCGCGATCGCCCCCGCGCTGCGACGCGTCCAGGCGGAGACGGACTGCGAGTTGCTGGTCGTCTCCGAGTGGGACTTCGCGAGCCCGGGTCTTCGGGTGGAAAACCGGCGCTGGAGTCTCGAGACGGAGGTGGCCTTGCTCTTGAGTTGCCACCTGGGATTGATGCCGCTCGCCGACACGCCCTATGCCCGGGCGAAGGCGGGCTACAAGATCCTCCTGCACTGGGCGGCCGCGCGGGCAGTCGTCGCCTCGCCCGTCGGATTCAACGCGCAGCTCGTCAGCGACGGCGAGGACGGACTGCTGGCGGGGTCCGAGGACGAGTGGGTACGCGCGCTGCTTCTCCTTGCGGCTGACCCTGAGCTCCGGGAGCGTCTGGGTCGCGCCGGCCGCGTCAAGGTGGAGCGCGAGTTCAGCCTGACGGTGGCAGCGGCGCACTGGGCAGCGCTACTCGATGAGCTGGTGGGCGCGCTGCCCGGCCGCGGCGCTGAGGCCGGTGCGGTTCTTGCGAATCGCCCGGCGCCGCCGAGGGCGCCACGGCGCCGGAGAGGCGGGCCGGCGTGAGCTTCGTTCTTCTCTACGAGTACGGCGATGCCGGCGGCCGCAGGATGGGCGGCCGCTGGCGCCACGCGCGCACGGCCTTCACGCTCGACCTGCTCGCGATCCCCTCGGTGCCGCAGGGCTTCTTCTGGGTCAAGACGCCCCCGCGCAGCGAGCGGGGCGAGGCGCACGCCTGCGAGCACCTGCTGCTCGGCAAGGGGAGCAAGGGCCGGGCGGTCGCCGCCCTCGAGGAGATGACCCTCAGCGCGAGCAGCGCCTGGACGGGTCAGCTCAGCACCGCCTACCACTTCCACACCCTGGCCGGCGCGGAGGGTTTCCGCCGCAGTCTCGGCGCGCGCCTGGACGCCCTGCTGCATCCCGACTTCAGCGACGTCGAGCTGCGCCGCGAGGTGGCCGAGCTGGCCGTGGTCGAGGAGCGGGGGACGGGCCGCCTCGCGCTCGAGGAGCAGGGCACCCTGCTCGCCGAGCTGACGAGCAGCAGCGAGAGCCCGAGCACGCCGCTCTGGACGGGCATCGCCGAGCTGCTCTACGGCCCCGGCCACCCGCAGGCGCTGAACGCCGGCGGGCGCCCCGAGGCGCTCTGGTCGCTGACGCCCGCCGCGTTGCGCGCCTTCCACGCCGAGTGCTACCGGCCCGCCGGCATGGGCCTCGTCGCCAGCCTGCCGCCCACGATCGCGCCCGAGCGCGCCCTCGACTGGCTGGGGGAGATTCTCGCGCGCGTCTGGCCCGGCCCGGACGCCACGGAGACGCCCGGCATCCAGGGCCATCGACTGCCGCCGGCCGCGCCGCAGACGGCGCCGGGCACGCTCGCGCTGCGGCCCTACGCGAGCATGAGCGCGGCGAGCCCGGGCCAGGCGGTCTTCGCCTGGCCCGCGCGCCTGGACCTCGACCCAAGCGAGATCTTGAGTGCCGAGCTCTTCCTCGACACCCTGGCCGGCGGGCCCGGCAGCCCGCTGTACGCCGACCTCGTCGCCTCGCAGAGCCGCCGGCTGAACACGGGCGCGAGCGCCGTCTACGGCTATCACAGCGACGAACCCGGCCATCCCTTGATGATCGGCCTGGCGGGCCTGAACCCGGAGGGCCTGACCGAGGAGCGGCTGGCGGCGATCCGCGCGCTCATCGTCGAGCGCATCGCCGCCGTGCAGGCCTGGAGAGACGGCGACCCCGCGCTGCTCGCCTTCGACCGCGACGCGGCCAGCCGCCTCGCCGCCCGCGCGAAGGAGCTGCGCCAGGCCCTCGACCAGCCGCCGCAGTTCGGCTTCCGCCGCGGGCAGGCCGACTACTGGGAGGGCCTGATCGGCCTCGTCGAGCGCCTGCCGGGCGAGCGGCGCTCGCTGGTGCTCGCCGAGCCGCGGGCGGCGCTCGCGGCGGAGCTCGCCACCGGCGCGAACGGCTGGCGCGCGGCCATCGAGCGCTGGGGCCTGCTCGCCGAGCTGCCGCGCGGGCTGGCCGTGCGACCGGAGCCCGCGCTGCTCCAGGCAGCGGCGAAGGCGAAGCAGGCCCGGCTGGCGGCTGCCACCGCGGCGCTCGCCGCGGAGGCGGCGGGCGAGCTCCAGCGCGCCCTCGCCCGGCGTCGCGACGCGGCCGCGCGCGAGAGCGCGGCGCTCGCCGCCGCGGCCGCCGCTGACCCGATCCCCGAGTTCCTCCGCGAGCCGCCCCTTGGCCTGGACGAGGAGCTCGTCTACGAGGAGCGCAGCCTGCAGGGGGGGGTGCCGCTCGTCGTCTCGCGTTTCGAGTCGCTCGGCACGGCGACGCTCGGCCTCGCCTTCCGGCTCGACGTCCTGCCCGAGTCGCGCCTGCACCTGCTGCCCCTGCTCCCGGACCTCTTGACGCAGGCGGGACTCACGCTCGCGGGCGAGCGCCTGGACACGGCGGCGATGCAGGAGCGGCTGCGCCACGAGCTCAGCGCCTTCAACGCCAGCTTCGAGCACAGTCCCGAAACGGGGCGCTGCGAGCTGGTCCTGCGCGCCAGCGCGGCCGGGGAGGTAGAGCGGGGGCGGCTGCTCGTCTGGCTGGACGCCGCCCTTCGCCAACCGCGGCTGGACCGCGAGAACCTGCCCCGCCTGCGCGATCTGGCGGCCCAGGAATTCAGCCGCCTGCGCACGCGCATGCAGGCGGCCGAGGAGACCTGGGTGCAGGAGCCGGCGCTGGCCTGGCGCCTGCAGAGCGACCCCCTGCAGCTCAGCGTCGGCTGCTTCCTGACGGCGCTCCACCACGGCTTCCGCCTGCTCTGGTTGCTCGCCGATCCCGGCGACGAGCGCGACGCCGCCGCGCTCGCGGACTTCGTCGACGCGCTCGCCGGCCTGCCGGGCGAGCGGGCCGGGGTGGCCGAGGCCTGTCGGCGCGCGCCCGCCCTGGCGCCCGCGGCCTCGCCCGCCGCCTACGATCTGGCCGCGGAGATCCAGGCCGGTCTCGGCGCGCTGCTGCCGGACCTGCCGGCAGCCTGCCTCGCGGAGGACTGGACCCAGCTCTGCGCCGGACTGCGCGCCGACCTGCTCGCGTCGCCGGAGGCAGCGCTCGCGGCCCTGGCGGAGTCGCTCGCCGCGCTGCTCAGCGCCGACAACTGCCGCGCCTTCCTCGTCGCGAACGAGGCCGACGGCGAGGCCCTGCTGCCTGCGCTCGAGTCCTGGGTCGGGCGCCTCGCGCCGGGGCCGAGCCGGCGCACGCGCTATGGCGCCCGGCCGCGCCTGCGCGAGCGCTTGCGCGAGCGGAGGCCGGACGGGGAGGCGCCCCGCTTCGTCGGGCTCCTGGATCCCAGCGCGCGCACGGGCACCCTGCTCTTCAGCGCCCGCCTCGCTGCGCCCTGGAGCAGCGATCGCGAGAGCGCGCTGGACGCCCTGACTGCCCAGCTCTACGCGGGGGGCGGCGGCCACAGCCTCTTCATGCGCACCTGGTCGGCGGGCCTCGCCTACAGCAACGGCGTGCGCTTCCGGGCGCGCAGCGGCCTCCTGAGCTACTACGCCGAGCGCTGTCCCGACGTGGCCGAGACCCTGCGCTTCGCGGCGGCGGTGCTGCGGGAGGGCGCCTTGGACGCGGCGCGAGTGCGCTACGCGCTCGCCGTGGCCTTCAATCAATCCCGGGCGGCGGGGGCCTACGAGCAGCGCGGCGAGGCGATGGCGGCCGATCTCGCCGACGGCGTTGCGCCCGAGCGCGTGCGGGCCTACCGGCGCGCGCTGCTCGCGCTGCGGGACGCGCCGGACCTGGCGGCGGCGCTGGCCGCGCGGCTGCCGGCGGTCTACGGGAGCGCGCTGCCCGGGCTCGGCCGGCCGCTGGCCGATGGCCGCGAGGGCGTCTTCTTCCTGATCGGACCGGAGGCGCAGTTCGCCGCGCTCGAGGCGCTGCTCGCCGCGGAGGCGGCGCCCGGGGCGCCGCCGGGCGTCGAGCGCCTATACCCGCGGGAGTTCTGGCTCGTCAGTAGCCGGCCGGCAGACGGTAGCTGATCACGGAGAAGGGCGCGGCCTCACCTCTCGCCTCGTCCTCATCCTCGCTCCGCGCGCCCATGCGGATCTGCATGCTCATGTTGCCCGAGCTGGCGCTGAAGGAGCTGCTCACCATCTGCGCCTCCTTGAGGACGAAGAGCCGGTCGCCGGTGACGATGATCTCGTCGCGCTCGGGATCGTAGTCGGCGGCGAGCCAGAGCCGCTGCTGGAAGCGGCCTTCGGCGTCGAAGCGGTCGAAGGGACCGACGCGGCCGGCGCGCCGCTCGCGGCTGCCGGCGGCCGTGCTGACCCAGAGGCTGCCGTCCGGCCGCGTGAGGAAGCTCTGGATCTGGCGCAGGTAGGGGCTGATCGTGGGGCGCGGTACGCTTTCGGGAATGCCGGCCTGGCGCTCCTCGATCTCGGCGATCTCTTCGCGGCTGCGCTTGATGCGCTCGCCGTCGCGGCGGATCAGGCGGCTCAGCGTGCCGTCCGCCGCGTAGACGCGGATCAGGTACTGGTCGTAGAAGGGCGCCGTGTAGACGCGGCCGGCGGCGTCCACGTCCCACTGGGCCATGAAGTCCTCGTCCTCGCTCTCGCCGCTGCCGAAGCGCAAGACGATGCCGCCGCCCTCGTGGAACTCGGAGAGCTGGCTGTAGGTCGCAAGCAGCTTGCCCGCCGGATCGACGGCGATCAGGCGCTTGCGCGTCTCCGAGCGCTCGGGCCCGGCGATGGGCGTCATCAGGGAGAGCACGCAGTGGCCGGCCGCGGCGCGGGCGCCGTCGATCATCGAGAAGGCGGCGCCCTCGACCCCCGGGACGTGCAGATCCGAGAAGCCCTCGCCGCCCGTGCCGAGCACGGCGATGCGCGAGGGCATCATCTGCGCGACACCCAGTCTGTTCTCCGGCAGCAGGAAGAGGTGCAGGCCGTTGACGAACTCGCCCGGACCCTCGCCGTTGCGGCCCAGGCTCCTCAGGTACTCGCCCGTCGGTGAGAAGACGCGGATCTCGTGGAGCTGGGAATCGAGCAGGTAGCTCACTCCCGCATCGTCGACGACGATCTCGGTGACGCGGCCGAAGACCTCGCTGTCGTCGGCGTCTTCCTCGGCGCCGAGATGCCACAGGAGCATCGGCTCGAGCGTGATCTCACCGGCCGCGGGCGCGGCGGGGTTCCTCACCAGCTCCACCCCGGCTTCGCTGCCGACGCTGCCTTGCCAGGCGGCGCCGGCGCGGATCGTGAGGGAGCCGAGCAGCAGGGTGCCGAGACCGAGGCGCAGGGAGAGCGAGAGGCAATTGCGCAGGGGCATCGCCGTCCTCCAGGCAGGGTTTTGGGGGGAAGCGCCGGAGTGCGAGCCAACGCGAAGCGCGGTGGGGAGTTCCCGGCGAGCCGGGGCTCCCCACCGCGCCCGATCCATCAACCGCCGGCCTGGGCCTCGGCGGCCTCCTTCAGCTTCTCGTTGGCCATGATCGCCACTTCGACGCGGCGATTGGCCTGCTTGCCCGCGGCGGTCGTGTTGTCCGCGACGGGGCGGGTCTCGCCGTAGCCGGTCGTCGTCATGCGGGCGCTGACCACCTGGTTCATGGCGAGGAAGCGCGCCACGGAGCCGGCCCGCTGCTCCGAGAGCGTCTGGTTGTAGGCTTCGCTGCCGTCGGAGTCGGTGTGGCCGTCGACCATGATGTTCGTGTCCTCGTACTTGTTGAGGATCGTCGCCATCTTGGTCAGGTTGGCCTGGGCCTCGGCGCTCAAGTCGGACTTGTTGACGGCGAAGAGGATGCCCGAGTCGAAGGTGATCATGATGCCCTCGCCGACGCGCTCGATGCGCGCGCCCTGGAGGTCCTGCTCCAGTTCGGCCGCCTGCTTGTCCATGTAGTTGCCGATGACGGCGCCCGTGGCCCCGCCGACGGCGGCGCCGATGATGGCCCCGGCCGCCGTGTTCTTGTTGTGCTTGCCGATGAGACCGCCGATGACGGCCCCCGCCGTGCCGCCGATGGCGGCGCCCTTCTCCTGGCGGCTCATGCTCGCGCAGCCCGTGGGGCCGACGAGCAGGGGCAGTAGGCTGACGATCACCAGGGACGAAACGATGCGCTGCTTCATGTTCACCTCGCGGTTGGAGTCCGGCGGAGCCCAGGCCCCGCCGCATTCATCGAGATCCTCGGCCGCCAGCCGCGGCCACGCCAGCTTCGCAAGTAGGAGGCCCCGTTGACGTCCACGATGGCGCCGGTCGCGAAGGCCGGCGCCTCGGTGGCCAGCCAGAGCACGGTGGCGGCGATTTCTTCCGCGCTGGCCACCCGGTTCAAGGGGCTCTGGGCGCGGACGGCGGCGCCGCCCGCCCCGTGAAGGTACTCCGCCGCCATGTCCGTGTCCACCCAGCCGGGGGCCACGGTGAAGACGAGGACGCCGGCCGGGGCCAGGGCCAGGTCCGCGCGCAGCAGCGGGTGCGGCCCGCCCGGCAGGCGCGCGAGGCACCGGTCACGAGCGCGCGTCGCTCCGGGGGGATCGGCATGCCTTCCGCCTCCTCGTCGTGCCCGGAAGGGATAGCGCGTCGGGCGCCGGCGGGACAGCAAAAAAGGAACCGGCCGCGTGGGGCGGCCGGCTCGGGGGGTTGGCAGGTTGAGGAGGCTCTAGGGCGTCGCTTCCGCCACGTTGGCCAGCTGGGCGTGCTCCATCATGTGGCGGCCGATCCACTGGGCCATGACGTCGGCGGGCATCGGCGCCAGCGTGAGCTTGATCTCCTTGTTCATGTCCCCGCGCTTGATCGTGTAGCTCACTTCCTGGCCGGGCTTCCACTCCTGGCGCGCGGCCTTGAGCTTCTCGCCGTTGGCCTCGGTGAACTCGATGCCGTACATGGCGAAGAGGAGGTCGCCGGGCTGGAGGCCGGCGGCTTCGGCCGGGCTGCCGGGAATGACCTTGGTGAGGCGGTACTTGCCCAGGGCCTCGTCCGTCTCCATCTCGATGCCGACCCAGCCGCTGGTCTTGAGCATCTCGGTCATCTTGTTCAGGCACTCCTGGGTGGCAGCAGTGCACTTCTTCTCGGACTCACCGGCCCAGGATGGAATCGCGCTCGAGACGGCGAGGAGGAAGAGCACGAGCACGGTCGCCAGGGAAAGGGTGACTCGCGGCATGGCATCTCCTTCGATTCGGGTGGGGGAGCCGTCCCTGCGTGGAAGGTCTCCGTTGGCTTGGCTCACGGGAGAAGTCTAAGGCAGCGCCAGGTAAAAGGGGTGAGGCCGAGGGTAAAATGCTGTCAAAGCTGTATCCGGGCTGTAAAATGGGGCCGCATTCGCCGACCCTCGCTGCGCGCCAGCCGCTGGCGCGGTAGAATCCCGGCGAAGGGGAGACGCGATGGCCGATCGACTCCGCATCCTCCGCGGCCCGCTGCACTGGCTCGGTCTCGCCGCCGTCGTCGCCTCGCTCGCCCTCCTGCTCGGCCTGCAGTACCGCTGGCTGCAGCGGCTGGGCGAGGCGGGCGCCCTCCTGCGCGAGGCCGCCCTGCGCGGCTTCCTCGAGGCGGTCTGCACGGAGTTCGAGTACTACTACCGCACCCGCGCCGAGCGCTTGCTCAACGTGCCGGCGGAGCTCTTCACCGAGGGGCGTCTGCAGAAGCTGGCCAAGACCTGGGAAGGGCAGGAGCTGGCCGGCACGCGCACGCTCTTCCTCGTCGATTTCACACGTGCCGAGTTCGGCAACTTCCTCGTCTACCGCGCGGACACCGGGGGGCTCGAGACGCCACCGGCCTCCGACGAGAGCCTGGCGATCATCATCGCCTGTGCGCCGTGGCAGGCGCGGGGCGGCCGGCGCACGCTCGCGGGACCCGGCCCCCTGCGCGTCGACGAGGGCGATCCCGCGCACCGTATCCTGCTCAATCCGATCACCGACGAGACGGGCAGCCTGGTCGGCATCTCCGGCTTCGTCGTCGACGAGCCCTACCTGCGCGAGTCCCTGCTGCCCGCGCTGGTCAAGAAGGCGATCCGCGACCACTTTCCGCCGGAGCGGCAGGCGGACATCGGCGTGCTCGTCACCGACGGTGACGGCCGGCCGGTGCTCGGCGAGGCGGCCTTCGCCGGCGCGGTCACGGCAACCCGCTCCCTCCCCTTCCTCTTCACGGACTGGACGCTCCACCTCGCCAGCACGGGCAAGGGCGAGGCGGACTGGGCGCGCGGCAACTTCGCGATCAACCTCGCGCTCTCGGCGCTGCTCGCGCTCGTGCTGACCGCCGGCCTGCTCTTCTCGCTGCGCGCTGCCCAGCGCGCAACGCGCCTGTCGGCGATGAAGTCCGACTTCGTCTCCAACGTGAGCCACGAGCTGCGCACGCCGCTCGCCTCCATCCGCGTCTACGCGGAGCTGCTGCGCACGGGGCGGGCGAAGGAGCCGGAGCAAGTGCGTCGCTACGGCGAGACGATCGAGGCCGAGGCCACGCGGCTATCGCGGCTGATCGAGAATCTGCTCGACCTGTCGCGCATCGAGAGCGGGCGGCGCAGCTACCGCTCGGTCCCGCTCGACCTGGCGGCCGTCGCGGAGGAGACGATCGCCGCCTTCCGCCAGCGGCCGGGCGGGGCGGATTGCGCGGTCAGCTATCGCGGCCCGACGACGCCGCTGCCCGCCCTCAGCGGCGACGCCGAGGCGCTCGGCCGGGCGCTCGGCAACCTGCTCGAGAACGCCTGCAAGTACTCGCCGGAGCGGCGCGGGATCACGGTCGCGCTCGAGCAGGTAGGGGGCGAGGTCCGGCTCGCGGTGATCGACCAGGGCATCGGCATCCCCCGCGAGGAGCAGGCGCGCATCTTCGAGCGCTTCCACCGCGTGGGCAAGGGGCTGGTGCACGATGTCAAGGGCAGCGGGCTCGGCGCCGCGATCGTGCAGCATATCGCGAGGGCGCACGGCGGGCGGGTGAGTCTGGACAGCGAGCCTGGCCGGGGCAGCACCTTCACGCTGCACCTGCCCTTTGGTTCGGCGGGCGGCCTGGCGGCTGCGCCCGCCAAGGAGGAACATGCCGAGGATCCTGATCGTCGAGGATGAGCCGGCGATGGCGGCTGCGCTCATGGACGGCTTCGCCTACGAGGGTTACAAGGTGGAGCACGCGGCCGACGGCGAAGCGGCGCTGGAGGCCGTTGCCGAGCGCCCACCCGACCTGATGATCCTGGACATCATGCTGCCCAAGAGAAGCGGGCTGGATGTCTGCAAGGAGCTGCGCGTCGACGGCAACGCGCTGCCGATCATCCTGCTGACGGCCAAGAGCCAGGAGCTGGACAAGGTGCTCGGCCTCAAGCTGGGCGCCGACGACTACGTGACCAAGCCCTTCAGCTTCGCCGAGCTGCTCGCGCGCGTGGAGGCCGTGCTGCGGCGGGCGGCGGGGCAGGCGCCGCTGGAGCCCGCGCTGGGGCGGCGCCGCTTCGGCGACATCGAGGTGGACTTCACGGAGGGTCTGCTGCGGCGGGCCAGCAAGTCGCTCGAGATCTCGCGCCGCGAGCTGCGCCTGCTCGAGTACTTCCTGCGCCACAGCGGGCAGGTGGTGAGCCGCGAGCAAATCCTCGACGCCGTCTGGGACTACGACACGGCGCCCCTCACGCGCACGGTGGACATGCACGTCTCCAAGCTGCGCGCCAAGATCGAGGCGGACCCGGCGAACCCGCGCTGGATCGTCACCGTGCACCGCGTGGGCTACAAGTTCACCGGCTGAGGAGCGCCGTGGCCGACCGGATCCACCTGGCTGACAATCTGGCGGTGCTGCGCACGCTGCCGGACGCCTGCGTGGATCTCGTCTACATCGACCCGCCCTTCAACACGGGCCGCGCGCAGCGGCGGACGCAGCTGCGCACCGTGCGCGCTGCCGGCGGCGATCGCACCGGCTTCCACGGCGAGCGCTACGCGACGGTCGCCCTCGGCACGCGGCGCTTCAGCGACCGCTTCGACGACTACCTCGCCTTCCTCGAGCCGCGGCTCGTGGAAGCGCGCCGCGTGCTCGCGCCCGCGGGCAGCCTCTACTGCCACCTCGACTACCGCGAGGTGCACTACGTCAAGGTGCTGCTGGACGCCATCTTCGGGCGCGCGTGCTTCACCAACGAGGTCATCTGGGCTTACGACTACGGCGCGCGCACGAAGCGGCGCTGGCCGCCCAAGCACGACAACATCCTCGTCTACGCCCGGGACCCCGGGCGCACCCACTTCGACGCCGAGGCCCCCGCGCGCATCCCCTACATGGCGCCCGGGCTGGTCGGGCCCGCGAAGGCGGCGCGGGGCAAGCTGCCCACCGACACCTGGTGGCACACGATCGTGCCCACGAGCGGCAAGGAGAAGACCGGCTATCCGACGCAGAAGCCGCTGGGCATCCTGCGGCGGATCCTGCAGGCTTCCTCGCCGCCCGGCGGCCTCGTGCTGGACTTCTTCGCCGGCAGCGGCACGACGGGCGCCGCGGCGCGCGAGCTGGGGCGGCGCTTCATCCTCGTCGACGACAACCCGGAGGCGATCGCGGTGATGGCGCGGCGCTTCGCGGGGCTCGCCGGCATCGAGTGGGTGGGCTGCGATCCGGCGGCCCTGCGCGCGGCGGGGGCGGACGGCGCCTCACTCTAGTTGCCAGCCGCGCGGAGAAGGTCCACACTGGCAGTCGTCGAAGGAGGTCCCCATGGCCCCGCTCACTTGGACGGATGCCCTCACGGTCGGCGTGAAGGAGAGCGACGAGCAGCACCGGGCGCTCGTCGCCCAGGTGAATGCGCTCAAGCAGCGCTTCGACACGGGCGGCCTGGGGCTGGATGCCGAGGTCGCCGAGTCGCTGGGCGTCTGGCTGACGGAGCACATCGTCGAGGGCCTCAGCAACTGCGAACCCGCCGCCACGGATGCGGACTGACCCAGAGAGGCCGTATGCTCGTCCTGCGCTGCACGCAGAAACTGCTCACGGAGCTGAAGCTGCCCAAGGACGAACTTGGTGATCCGGCGGATGGCTTCCTGGGCAGTTGGTTCGCCCATCTCTTTCGGCTGGAGCGCCGCAAGTGCGTGCTCTTCACAAACAGCCAGACGCTCTACTGCGTGCTGCTCTTCGGGCTGCTGAAGTACGACTTCGAGCGCCTGCCCCTGCGCTTCGTCGACGCCTTGACGGCGAACCTTGAACAGGAGGGCATACCCGCCGAAGCCGTGGCGCGGCTGCGCTGGGCCTGCCACCCGGTCACCTGGGGTCCCACGAACAACCGCAGCGTGCTGGGCTCGGCGAATGAGTACATCCAACTGCTCAAGCACCGAAGCCAGTTCGCGCCATTGGAGAGCCCGCAGAACGCGGCCGAGCTGAGCGCGCGGCTGAATCGGACGCCAATGAGCGCTCTCCCCGATGTATTCCCAATCGATGCCATCAGTGCGGCGCTGCACGCCTGAGCGCCTTGGACGAAGGGAGGTTCTGATGGCACTGCCCGCTGACTGCGATCAAGAGAAGCTTGCCGAAGTAGCGATGGGGATGCTCTGGCTGACCCTGCATGGGCCGGCCGAATTCCCGCGCGCCTGGAAAGGGATGGACTGGGACTTGGCCAACCTCCTGTTTCAGAAGGGTTGGATCGATGATCCGAAGAGCAAGGCCAAGTCGGTGGCGCTGACGGAAGAGGGTGCACGTCTCGCGGAGGTCTACTTCAGGAAGCACTTCGGAGCCGAGGCTTGATGCTCCGCGCTTGGCTGGTCGGGCTGTTGCTGATCGCGGCACCGAGTGCCGCCGAAGGGGCCGGCCGGCAGCTCGCGGCAGCGGCGCGCGAGCAGGTGGGCGTCACCCTGCACTACGATCCGAGCTACCGGCGCCTGGACTACCCCGGCGGCGATCCGCCTGCCGAGCGTGGCGTCTGCACGGACGTGCTCGTGCGAGCCTACCGCCGGCTCGGCGTGGACCTGCAAGTGCTCGTGCACGAGGACATGCGCGCGGCCTGGGATGCCTACCCCAAGCTCTGGGGACTCGCGCGGCCGGACGCGAACATCGACCACCGGCGCGTGCCGAACCTGGCGACCTTCTTCGCGCGCCACGGCGAGCGGCTCGCCGTGAGCCGCGTGGCGGCCGACTATGCCGCCGGCGACCTGGTAACCTGGCGGCTGCCCTCGGGCGTGCCGCACATCGGGATCGTCTCCGATCGCGCGGCGCCGGATGGGACGCCGCTGGTGATCCACAACATCGGCGCCGGGGCGAAGGAGGAGGACCTGCTCTTTCGCTACCCGATCACGGCGCACTATCGCTATCTGCCGGAGGCGCCGGCGGTCGGCGACTAGCACCTCTGCCGCGGAGGGGGAGGATGAGGATGCGCGGAAGCCACAGCAGCGAAGATCCTTTGGCGCAGGTGCGCTGGATACCGGCGGGCGAGAACCCGCTGGGGATCGAGCTGCTGGACTGTCGGCCCTTCGCCAAGACCATGCGATCCTTCTCGCAGGATCCGGACATCGCCACGCGCTTCCTCGACCAGCGCCAGGCGCTTGGCGAGGAGCATCGCGACGCTTCGCTTGCACCGGAAACGACCGCCGATTGCGCGCTGGCCTATGTCCATCGCGGCCCGACGCGTGACGGACCCCTGTTCAAGGCCGAAGCGATGGAGGATAAGTGGGACGTCTACCTCTACGATGGGCAGCTCTACTTTGCGCGCAGTTGGACGGGTGATCTCTGTCTGCGCGCGCGCATGCGCTTCAGCGAAGGGAAGGCCGAGCTGCTGGCCGTAACCGCCCGTGAGGACGCGGTGGGGGGAGACGGTCGCTACGCGGTCGCAATGGTCGACTTCCTGATCTGCAGCTATCTCTATCGCCGGGTGTCGCCGCATCCCCTGCCGACGCACCTCGGGCGCGACAAGGCCCAGCTCGCCCTCTTCTCCTTTTCGCAGCACGGTCGTTGGGGTCTTTACGGCAGCTTCGCCGATACGACGGCGCTGCCGCTCATCGATCCGGCGGCGCGGCTCGAGCCCTGAGGCGCCTGGAGCCGGCGGGTGACGCCGGTGCTGCAGGCGGCAGTTCCCCTGAGATCCTGGAGCTCCCGTTGCCAGAACAGCGGGTTGCCCTCGCGGCAGGAGCCTGAGTCTCCGGATCACCCCACGCGATCGGCAAGGCCCATCGGGGTAGCTTCGAAGCCTGTGCGCAGCGGCGCGGCGGACCGGGCATGCTCTTCGCACCGCACTTGTCGCGGCGCTCCCCCGGCGCTACAATCCCTAGCACTGCCTCCCGCGATCCATACCTAGGCTGGATCCTGGGATGTTGGTTCGTGAGGTCCTGCGCCTCCTGGAGCGGGAGGGATGGCAGCTCGTACGTCAGCGGGGAAGTCACCGCCAGTTCCGTCATCCGCGCAAGCGCGGGCTGGTCACGGTGGCAGGCAAGCCAAGTGCGGACGTGGCACTAGGCACGCTGAACAGCATCCTCAAGCAGGCGGGGTTGAAGCCATGAGATTCCTGATCGTGATCGAGAAGGCCGAGCGCGGATTCTCCGCCTACTCGCCGGATCTCCCCGGCTGCGTGGCAGCGGCAGCGACTCGCCGGGGCGTCGAGAAGGCCATGCGCGAAGCGGTCGAGTTCCACATTGAGGGGCTGCGTGAGGAAGGCTGCCGAGTCCCCACGTCGCGCAGCTACTCGACCTATGTGGAAGTACCGGCTTAGATTCTGGCGCCCGCGCTTACTCGGCTGACCGGTCTACGAGCCCTCGGCGTGTCCCGACTCGTCCCTTCTTGCCAGCCGGAGGCGTTCCAATCGGCTTCTAAGATCAGCCAGTCCTTCTTGCTTCACTGCACCGGGATACTGCCGATCTGAGGCCTCTAGGAAGCGAATCTGCGCTACCAGCCGATGTACATCTCCCGCTTTGAGGGTCGATGCCAACAGCTCCGCCACGCTTCGGTAGTTGTGGAGGAATGGTATCCCATCCAGTAGTGCGCCTCGTGTGGCGAAGAGCTCAATGTCGTCAGTTAGCGATTCACTTGCGTCTGCACCTCGGGCCTCGCAATAGAGCCCATAGCAGAGCCTCAGACATGCTAGGAACTGCATGCTGGCCCCTTCTGCCCTGCCCCATCTCCCATAGGCCGCTATCACGTCCAGGGGTGGCGAGGATAGATTCAGGACTACCCGAAGCTCGGGCATCGCTGCCGTCAAGGCCGAGGGGAGTTCTTCCACGGTGCTGCAGTCTGGAATGCCCCGCTCGCGGAGGGTGCGGGCAAACTGCTCGAGCAGCGCATTGACTTGGCTGAGTGCAGAGTAGCGTCCGATCTTCTCGATCTCTACCCTCTGCAGAGCGATCTCCTGTAGTTGGTTCGCTATCTGCTTTCGCTGGAGCCGGATCTCCTCGGACTGCTGGCGGATGCCAGCAATTAGCCACACCACGGCGATAGCGGATGTAACAGCTGCGATGAACTCACCGAGGTTCGCAGCCGACTCCCCGCTTGAAGCCAACGAATAGGCGAGGATCGCGACAACAAGCAGGGCTCCGGAGATCAGCCAAGCGATCTTCATTGAGTCGATCTGCCTTGGACGCCTGAGACCGCGATCAGCAGCTCCGCCACGTCCTTCGTCGCCACACTCTCCCCCGCCCCCTTGGCCTTGACGCCGTCCGAGAGCATCGTCAAGCAGAAGGGGCAGGCGCTGGCGACGGTGGCCGCGCCGGTGGCGATCGCCTCCGCAGCGCGGTTCTCGTTGATGCGCGTGCCGAGGGTCTCCTCCATCCACATGCGGCCGCCGCCGGCGCCGCAGCAGAAGCCCTTCTCGCGGCTCCGCGGCATCTCGACCAGCTCGGCGCCGGCCGCCTCGAGCAGGGCGCGCGGGGCGTCGTAGATGCCGTTGTGCCGGCCCAGGTAGCAGGAGTCGTGGTAGCTGACCTTCTGGCCGGCGAGCGTGGCCGCGGGCCTCAGCCGCCCGGCCACAACGAGGCGCGCGAGGAACTCGGCGTGATGGGTCACCTCGAAGCTGCCGCCGAAGTCGGGGTACTCGCTCGCCAGCGTGTTGAAGCAGTGCGGGCAAGCGGTAAGCACCTTCTTCACCCCGAGCGCCTTGAACTGCTCCACGTTCGTGCGCGCCTGCATGTCGCCGAGGTACTCGTTGCCGATGCGCCGGGCGGGATCGCCGCAGCACTTCTCCTCGGCGCCGAGGATCGCGAAGTCCACGCCCGCTTCCTTGAGTAGCCGCGCAAAGGCGACGCTGATCTGCTTGTTCCGGTCGTCGAAGCTGCCCAGGCAGCCCACGTAGAAGAGGTACTCGGCGTCCGGCTTTTCGGCGAGCGTCGGGATGCCCAGCCCCGCGGCCCAGGCGCCACGCTCGGTGTAGGGGATCTGCCAGGGGTTGCTGTTCGTCTCCAGGTTCTTGAGGGCGAGCTGCACTTCGGGCGCGACGGCGCCCTGCATCATCACCAGGCTGCGGCGGTAGTCGACGATCTCCTGGATGTGCTCGTTGAACACCGGGCAGGCGGCTTCGCAGGCGCCGCAGGTGGTGCAAGCCCAGATGGCGTCCACCGCGAAGACCTCGCCGACCAGGGCGGCCTTCGCCTTGGCGGGCGCACTGTCGGGCAGCGGCCCGCCGGCGCTCGCCAGCAGCGCGCCGCCCTTGGCGATCACGTGCTCCTTCACGTGGTGCATCATCATGTAGGGCGAGAGCGGCTTGCCCGTGGCGTAGGCCGGGCACTCGTTCTGGCAGCGCCCGCACTCGGTGCAGGCGTAGTGGTCGAGCATCTGCTTCCAGGTGAGGTCGGCCAGCTCGTCCTTGCCGTACTTGGTGAGCGTCTCGTCGGCGAAGTTGATCGTGCTCAGGCGCGCGCGGGCCTCGCCGGGCAGGCGGCGGAAGATCATGTTCGGTGCCGCCATCAGGATGTGCAGGTGCTTGCTGTAGGGGATGTAGGCGAGAAGGCCCAGAATCAGCAGGTTGTGCAGCCACCAGCTCGCCGCGATGATCGCTGCCAGCCCCTCCGCACCGCGCGCGCGGAACAGCCCCACCCACCGCTGGCTCACGAAAGAGAGGCGCATGCCGCCGCTCCACTCGCGCGCGCCCTCCATCCAGGCCAGGCGCGCCTCGGCTGCGCGGCCGATCCACATGAGGAGCACGAGCGCCGCGATCCAGCTCAGGATCAGCGTCGCGTCGCGCCGCGTGCCGGGGTCGTCGCTCTCCAGGCGCTTGGGTTTCACGGCCCAGCGGCGAACGAGCGCGACGGCGATCGCCACCAGCACCGCGAGGCCGAGCAGGTCCAGCAGCAGCCCGAAGACCGCGTAGGCGCCGGGCCCGACGATGGCCTCGTAGGTGAAGCCGCCCGCAAAGGCGCGGATGAAGCTCTCCAGCGTGCCCAGGCTGAGCAGGATGAAGCCCCAGAAGATGAAGAAGTGGCCTAGCCCGGCCGGCTCGCGCAGCACGCTCCGCTGCCCGAAGAAGTAGACGAGGATCGCCCGCCAGCGCTCGTCCATGCGTTCGCTGCGCGCATCGGGCTTGCCGAGCATGAGGATGCGCACCAGCCGCCGGAGGGTCCAGGCGAAGAACGCGAGCGTGGCGACGAGGACGAGGGCGAAGAGCAGGTTCGTGGGGAACTGGCCGGGCAGCATGGGCGCTCCTTATCGCGGCGCTAGCGATCCTTCGCGAACGCGAAGCCGACGCCGAGCGCCTTGGCATTCGCCTCGATCAGGTTCTTGCGCTTGAGCGCGAGCGGCAGCGTCTGCTCCATGGCCGCCAGACTGAGGATGCCCGACTTCGCCAGGTAGGCGCCGACCATGATCGTGTTCGCCATGCGCGTGTTGCCGAGATCCTCGGCCATCTGCGTGGCCGGCACGGCGAGCGCTTCGATGTCGCCGCGCTTGGGCGGCACGTCGATGATCGTCGAGTCGTACATGAGCAGCGCGCCCGGGTGCAGGTCCGCCGCGAACTTCTCCAGGCTGGGCCGATTGAAGGCCATCAACACGTCCGGGTGTGTCACGGTAGGGCTGCCGATCGGCTCCGCGTTGATGCAGACGAAGCAGTAGGCGGTGCCGCCGCGCATCTCAGGGCCGTAGCTCGGGATCCAGCTCGTGTGGAAGCCCTGCTCCATGCCGGCGTTGGCGATCATCGCCCCGGCCGAGAGGATGCCCTGACCGCCGAAGCCGGCCAGCTTGATGCTCGGGTTCGCGTAGCGCGGATCCCGCAGCGCGCTCGGCAGGCGCTTGGGTTCGGCCAGCGCGAGGTCGAGCGCCGCGAGCAGCGCTTCGTCCTCGACGGCGATCTTCTCGCGGAACCAGGGTTCGCGCTGCTCGCGCAGGTCCTTCGTGATGCCGAGCGGGAAGAAGGGCCCCATGTTCTCCTTCATCCACTCGGACTGATGGGCGGGATCGACCTTCCAGCCCGACGGGCAGGCACTGAGGATCTCGACCATCGAGAAGCCGCGCCCCTCCATCTGACAGCGCAGGGCGTTGCGGATGGCCCGGCGCGTGTTCGAGATCGCCTTGTTGTCCCAGAGTGCCGTGCGCTCGATGTAGGTGGGGCCCTCCAGGTTGGCCAAGAACTCGGCCATCTTCATCGGCGGGCCCTCGTTGTGGATGTCGCGACCGTAGGGCGTGGTGGTCGTCTTCATGCCGGGCAGCGAGGTCGGCGCCAACTGGCCGCCCGTCATCCCGTAGATGGCGTTGTTCACGAAGAACACGGTCAGGTGTTCGCCACGGTTGGCGGCCTGGAGAATCTCGTTGCCGCCGATCGCCGCCAGGTCGCCGTCGCCCTGGTAGCAGACGACGATCGCGTGCGGGTTGGCGCGCTTGAGCGCGGTGGCCACCGCCGGCGCCCGCCCGTGCGCGACCTGGATGTTGCCCGTGGCGAAGTAGTAGTAGACGAAGACCGAGCAGCCGACCGGGCTGACCATGATCATCCGGTCCTGGAGCTCCAGATCCTCGATGGCCTCGGCGATCAGCTTGTGGATGTTGCCGTGGCCGCAGCCGGGGCAGTAGTGCGTCGCGCCCTTGTCGCCCGGCTTGCGCTCGAATTCCGCGTAGAAGCCCTTGGGCCGCTCCAGGATCTTCTTGGCCATCAGGTCCTCCTCAGGCGGTGGCGGTGACGGACAGCTGGCCCTTCACCACGGCGTAGATCTCCTCGACCGTCGGCACGTTGCCGCCCATGCGGCCGTAGAAGTGCACCGGCACCCGCCCCTCGACGGCGAGGCGGATGTCCTCGACCATCTGACCGTTGGACAGTTCGCAGACCAGGAAGCCCTTCACCCGGCCTGCCAGCTCCGCGACGCGGACGCTCGGATAGGGGCAGAGTGTGATCGGCCGCAGGAGGCCGAGGCGATGGCCGTCGGCGCGCCCGCGCTCGACCACCGAGCGCAGGATGCGGCTGACGATCCCGTAGCCGACGAGCACGAAGTCGGCGTCGCCCGTGTGGTACTCCTCGACCATCACCTCGCGCTCGGCGATCAGCGCGTACTTCGCCTGCAAGTGCCGGTTGTGGCTCTCCAGCTCGTCCGGATCCAGGAAGATCGAGTTGATCAGGTTCGCGTCGCTGATCTTCTCGCCCCGGAGCGCCCAGGGCTTCGCGGGCAGGCCCTTCACCGGCGGCGGAAACTCGACGGGCTCCATCATCTGGCCGATGTAGCCGTCGGCGAGGATCAGCGCCGGGTTGCGGTAGCGATCCGCGAGTTCGAAGGCCCTGATCGTCAGGTCGCACATCTCCTGAGCGCTGTTGGGGGCGAGTACGATCAGCTTGTAGTTGCCGTGTCCGCCGCCCTTGACCGCCTGGAAGTAATCGCTCTGCTCGGGGGCGATGTTGCCCAGCCCCGGACCGCCGCGCATGATGTCGACGACGACGCAGGGCAGTTCGCTGCCGGCCAGGTAGCTCAGGCCCTCCTGCTTGAGGCTCATGCCGGGGCCCGAGGAGGCGGTCATCGTGCGCTCGCCGGCCGCGGCGGCGCCGTAGACCATCTGGATGGAGCCGATCTCGCTCTCGGCCTGCAGGAAGGTGCGCCCGACGCGCGGGAAGTACTTGGCCGCCGCGTGGGCGATCTCGCTGGCCGGCGTGATCGGGTAACCGTAGAAGGACTCGCAGCCGGCGAGGAGCGCGGCCTTGACGATGGCATCGTTGCCCTTGATGAACTCCTTGGCCACGGCGGACCTCCCCTCAGTCCGAGTACTCGGCGCCCTTCTTGTAGACCGTGATCGCGGCGGGCTCCGGGCAGGCGTAGAAGCACATGCCGCAGCCCGTGCAGCCCTCGCCGAGGTAGTGGGCCGGGTGGTAGCCGCGGCTGTTGAAGCTGGAGCGCAGGGCGAGGCAGCTCTGGGGACAGGCGATCACGCAGAGGCTGCAGCCCTTGCAGTGTTCGGGCGAGACGACAGTGATGGCCTGGTCGAGGATGCGGATCATGCTCGGACGCCCGCCTTTCTTCGCTGCCGGCGAAGCCGCCGTCGCGCGGGCCCGGCGCCGCGGCCATACCGGAAATGCAGGCCCTGACGGCCGATTCGGCCACAAAGTAGTGAGGGCCTCAGGGGATGTCAACCCGGCGAGGGCGGGGCGGCAAACGCGCAAGGCGGCGACCTGCGATCGCCGCCTTGCGCCGAGACCAGACGGCCCGCCCGGGGTCAGACCTAGTGGTAGTAGTCGTCCTCGCTGCCGCCGTCGTAGTCGTCGAGGCTGGGACGGTGGTTGCCGCTGCCGTCGTCGTCCTCGCCGGCGAGGACATCTTCGAGGGAAACGAAGCGCTCATCGTCCTCGCGCTCGAACCCCTCCTCGGGTGCGGCCTCGAGCGCCCAGTCGGCCTCGGCGGGATCGGGATCGCCGACCAGGGCCGCGGCGCCCTCCAGGGCGCGCGCCTTCACCGGCACCGGCGGCGTCAGCGAGAACTCCGCGCTGCCCAGGCCGAGCGCCTGCAGCTCGTCGACGACGGCCGCTTTCAGGCTGCCCTGGCCGGCGGCGAAGGCGCCGAGCAGCTCGTCGGCCAACTCGCCGAAGGCCGTCGCCGCCAAGCCGCTGCGGTTGAACTGGTTCACGGGTCGCCCGCGCTTGGCCACCTCGGCCAGGCGCACGCTGCGGGGGATGACCGTCGTGAACACCTGACCCGCGTACTCCTCGCGCACGCGAGCGACGACATCGGCGGCCAGACGCGTGCGCGGGTCGACGAGATTGAGCACGATGCCGAGTAGGCCGGGGATGCGCCGGCCCTGGCGGCGCATCTCATCGAGCCCGTCGAAGAGACGCGGCAGGGCGCGATAGGCCAGCTCCTCGGCCTGCAGCGGCACGAGGAAGTCGTCGGCAGCCTGGAGCGCGGCGCTCGTGAGCGCACCGAGGTTCGGCGGGCAATCGAGCAGCACGCAATCGTAGCTGCGCTTGAGTCGCTCGACCTGCGCCGCGAGGCGCTCGGGAAAGCGCTGCGCGCCATCCTGCAGCTCGCGCTCTTCCTCGCGCGACCAGACGTTGCTCGTGATGAAGTCCAGGTTCGCCGTTCCGCTTGGCTGGATCGCGGCGCCGGGATCGCCCTCGAGATCGAAGAAGTCGAGCAGACCGTTGTCGATGTCGAAGCGGCTCTTGCCGAAGCAGCTGACGATCCCGCACTGTGGGTCGATGCCCACGAGCAGGCAGCGCTTCCCCTTCTCGGCGAGGGTCGCCGCCAGGTTGACCGCGATGGTCGTCTTGCCGACCCCGCCCTTGGGGCAAACAACGGCGACACTCCGTCCCATGTGACCTCCTCTGGTGCGAACGCTCCGGGTCTCGTCGAGCGGCAGGAGCTGCTGAACAGGTTCAGTGTGCGTGCGGACCCGCGCACTCTAAGCGCGGGGGTCGGGCCTGGCAAGTGGATTTGCAGGGACCGGAAACTCGGGCCGGTGCCGCGGGCCTAGCCCCAGAGGGCCTTCACGTTGCTCCAGCTCGTCGGAGCGACGTCCGTGGCGCGAGTGGCCAGCGCGGCGCTGTCCGGCGTCGGCTCGGCATTGCCGGCCGGCGCTTCGCGATTAACTTCAGGGGCCGGGGGCGGGCTCTCGGGGGGCGGCGCGGCGGTCTCCTCGGCAAGGGCGAACCCCGCGAGGCTCAGCAGGAGCAAACCGATCAGGACGCGCGAACCGGTGTGCATGGGGATCCTTCCTGCTTGTGATCGGATGCGGTTGCGGGCACAATTCTAGTCCAGCCTGGGAGCCGCTTCAAGGCCCCCGGTCCGAAAGGTCGCCGTGGCGGAACTCCGGTTTCGGATCAAGGGCATGAGTTGCGCCTCCTGCGTCGGCAAGGTGGAGAAGGCGCTGGCCGGCATTCCGGGCGTGGAACAGGTGAGCGTCAACCTGGCGACGGCCGAGGCCCGGGTCCAGGGACGGGGCCACCTGCCCGCCCTGGGGCTGCTCGAGGCCGTCCACCGGATCGGCTTCGAGGCCGACCCCCTGCTGGACGACGAGTTCCTCCACGAGCCGCCCTCGGCGATCGAGGACCCGGCCGCCCTGCGCCGCGACCTCTGGCTGGCGCTGCCGCTCGCCGCCCTGCTCATGGTCCTCGGCATGTTCGGGCCCATGGACCTGCGCTGGGGACTCGTTCAGGGGATCCTGGCCACGGTGGTGCTGGCCTGGCCCGGCCGCCGCTTCTTTCGCCGCGCCTGGCAGCTCGCCCGCCACCGGCAGAGCGCCATGGAGACCCTGATCGCTCTCGGCACCGGCGCCGCCTGGCTGAGCTCCTGGACCAGCCTGCTGCTCGGCGCGCAGCAGGGCGGGCACGCCAGCCACCTCTACTTCGAGAGCGCGGGGGTGATCATCGCCCTCGTCCTGCTCGGCCGGAGCCTGGAGGGCGGCGCCCGCGACCGCGCCGCCGACTCCCTGCGCGAGCTGGCGCGCCTGCTGCCCGAGCGCGCGCTCCGGGTCAACGACGAGGGCGGCGAGGAGGAGGTTCCCACGGGCGCCGTGCGCCCAGGCGACCGCCTGCGCGTGCAGGCCGGCAGCAAGGTGCCGGTCGACGGCAGCGTCATCCTCGGCGAGGGAGCACTCGACGAGTCCATGCTCACGGGGGAGAGTCGCCAGGTGCGCCGTCAGATCGGCGAGGCGGTGACCGCGGGCACGCTGCTCGTCGACGGCTCCTTCGAGATGCGCGTCGGCGCGGTGGGGGAGCAGACCGTCCTCGCCGGCATCCTCCGCCTGGTGCGCGACGCCCAGGCCTCGAAGGCGCCCGTGCAGCGGCTGGCCGACCGGGTCGCCGGCATCTTCGTGCCGATCGTGCTCGGCCTCGCCCTGCTCACCGTGCTGCTGCACTTCGCGATCGCGCCCGAGCTGGGGGCCGTGCAGATCCTGATGCGGGGCGTCGCGGTGCTGATCATCGCCTGTCCCTGCGCGCTCGGGCTCGCCACACCGACGGCCATCCTCGTCGGCAGCGGCCTCGCCGCTCGGCACGGCATCCTCTTTCGCGAGGCCGCCAGCCTGGAGCGCTTGCAGGCCGTGCGCATCCTGGCGATGGACAAGACGGGCACGATCACCCGCGGCCGGCCGCAGGTGGCGCGCTTCCTGCCCGTGGGCACCGAGCCGCGGGAGCAGCTGCTGCGCTTCGTCGCCGCGGCCGAGAGCGCCGTCAGCCATCCCATCGCCCAGGCCCTGCGCGACTACTGCCGGGAGCGCAGCGAGGGGACCGCCTTCGCCCTGGCCGTGGTCTCGCGCCCGGGCGGCGGCCTGCGCGCGGAGATCTCGGGCAAGCAGCTCGTGGTCGGCGCGCCCTGGTTTCTCGAGAGCGAAGGCATCGATCTCTCCGAGTCCGGCGAGCTGCTCGGCGAGCTGGAGGAGAGCGGTCTGACGCCGGTGCTGGCAGCGCTCGAGGGCCGCCTCGAGGCCGCGTTCGGCCTCGAGGACGCCCTGCGGCCGGAGGTGCCGGCCCTCGTCGCGCAGCTCAAGGCGCTGGGCATCGAGCCGCTGCTGCTGTCCGGGGATCGCCCCGAGGCGGTGCGGCGCGCGGCCGCCCAGGCGGGCATCGAGCGCTTCGCCGCCGGCCTGCGCCCCGATCAGAAGGCGCGGCGCCTGCGGGAGGCCTCGCCGGAGGGCATCGGCGTCGCCATGCTCGGCGACGGCGTCAACGACGCACCGGCGCTCGCCGCCGCCGAGGTCGGCATCGCCCTGGCGAGCGGCAGCGATCTCGCCATGGCCAGCGCGCCGGTGACACTGGTGCACGGTCACCTCGGCCGCGTGCTCGACGCCTTCCGCCTCTCCGCGCGCACCCTGCGCACCATCCGCGAGAACCTCTTCTGGGCCTTCGTCTACAACGTGCTCGCGATTCCCCTGGCCGCATTCGGCGTCCTGAACCCGATGATCGCCGCCGCCGCGATGGCGGCGAGCAGCCTCTTCGTCGTTTCCAACAGCCTGCGGCTGCGC
Source organism: bacterium (assembly GCA_016873475.1). Taxonomy (NCBI): domain Bacteria; species bacterium. Next base: position 36,992 of record VGXI01000002.1, read on the forward strand.
GCCTTCAGCTTCGGCAAGGGGCGCTGATGCGGCTGCGTTGACAGGGGCGCCGACCTGTGTTTCCCTGCAGCGGAGCCCGAACCCCGACCGCCTGGAGAAGAACCATGGCCGAGCCGACTGTCAGCATCGAGTTCTGCGTCGTTTGAGACTACGAGCCCCGCGCCGCCAGGCTGGCGGCCGAGATCCAGACGCGCTTCGGGGTTACGCCTGCACTCCTCCGTTCGGCGGGCGGCGTCTTCGAGGTCGTGGTGAACGGGAAGACCGTGTTCTCCAAGAGAGCGCTCGGGCGCTTTCCTGAGGACGAGGAGATCTTCGCGGCGATCGCCGCCGAGCGCTAGCCGATGGTCAACAACAAGGCCTTCTATCGCAAGCTGGACGGGCTGCTCGGCAGCATCGTCGTCGAACGCAGTCCGCACCACGACCTCGCGCGCGCGGTCGACCAGATCGTCCAGGCCTTCCGGGAGGACCTCGGCACGATCAGCGGCCGGCTCTACGTGCTCCACGACGGCAGCTACTACCTGCGCCACAGCACGGCGCCGCTGGGCGAGGACCTCAAGGGCTTTGCAATCCCGGCGAGCTACCCGCCGATCCAGGCCATCCTCAGCGAACGAATCGTCGCCGTCCACGAGGACTTCCCGGGCTACGATCCCGCACTGGAGCGCCGCCTTGGCGTCAGCAACTTCGCGGCCTTCGCGCTCGACTCCGGCCGCTATCTCGTCTCCTTCGGACTCGACAGCCAGGCCGAGGAAGAGGCCCTGCTCTTCGCGCTCGGCGCCATCCAGCACAGCCTCAGCCTGCGCCTGAAGCAGGCGGCGATGGTGGCGGAGATCAACGAGGCGGAGGCGATCCAGCTCAGCCTCTTGCCCAGCCATCCGCCGCGCTTCGAAGGTTTCGACATCAGCGCCCGCACGCACGCCGCCGAGGCGACCGAGGTGGGCGGCGACATCCACGACTTCATGGATCTGGCGCCCGATGCGCTGGGCATCGCCGTCGGCGACGCCAGCGGCCACGGCCTGCCCGCGGCCCTGCAGGCGCGGGATGTCGTGACCGGCCTGCGCATGGGCGTCGAGAAGGAGATGAAGATCACGGCGGTGATCCGCCGGCTCAACCAGGTCATCCACGCGAGCCGCCTGGCGACGCGCTTCGTGAGCCTGTTCTATGCGGAGCTGGAGCGCAACGGGACCCTGCTCTACGTGAACGCCGGCCACTGCGAGCCGATGGTCATCGGCCCCGGGCAGGCCGTGGAGCGGCTGACCATCGGCGGCCCCATCCTCGGCCCGCGGGGGGACGCGATCTACCAGCGCGGCTTCAGCAACCTGACGCCAGGCCGCCAGCTCCTCCTGTTCACGGACGGGCTCATCGAGCGCCGGCGCGGCGAGGAGGAGTGGGGCGAGACCCGCCTCCTCGAGGTGTTTCGGGCCTGCTTCCACCTGTCATCGGCCGAGACGGTCGAGCGCATCGTCAGCGAGGCCCGCGCCTTCGGCGGGGCCGCGCCCTGGGAAGACGACCTCACCGTTCTGGTCATCAAGCCCGTCTGAAAGGGCGTCCACCGGACCCGCGATGCCTATTGACAGCAGGCAGCGCAGCCGCTAAGTTGAGCACTTCAAGGCAAATTTTTCCTTTTCTCGTAGACCCTGTCCAGCCGGAGGAAGATCCGTGCTCTACTCGAAGGCCGCCGAGTACGCAATTCGCGCCATGGTCTATCTGTCCGAGCAGCCCCCGGGCGAGCTCATCCAGCTCAAGGATGTCGCCGAGAAGGAGAACATCCCCTTCCATTTCCTGGCCAAGACGATGCAGATCCTCTCGCGCAAGGGCCTTGTGCGCTCCCACCGCGGCCCGCGGGGGGGCTTCTGCCTCTCGCGCAAGCCGGAGGAGATCACGCTCTACGACATCGTCGACCCCATCGACCACATCGCCAACTACGACGAGATCTGCATTCTGGGCATCGACGTTTGCAGTGACGAGGCGGCCTGCCCTCTGCACGATGACTGGACGAAGATCCGCGCCCAGATCCGTCTGACCCTCGAGGGCAAGAGCCTGGCACAGATGGTCGGGAAGCTCGAGGAGAAGCGCCGGATCGTCGCCGAGAAGGGGTTGCAGTAGCCCCCTTTTTTTGTGTAGATTCTGGACAACAAGGCCCGGTTGTGACATACTGGCGCCCGAGATCGCCGGGCGGGACGAACGCATGGACTGAGAGGACTTCGAGGATTGCCGGGCTGGTTGGCTGTTCGCCGTGGTGAGCAGTGAGGGGTAAGCAGGTAGTCCGGTCTTCGAAGTGGTGAGGGGGTTCAGGTTTCGTTCCGCCCGCTCGTCTAGGCCGGCTCCTCATCGAGGGGCCGGCCTTCCCTTTGCGCGCCCTCGACGCGGCGCAACTGGCCGACGAGATGCCCCAACTCGGGCAGGAGCAGGCGCTCGAGCCCGAGACGCACGGCCGCCGGCGCGCCGGGCAGCGCGACGAGCAGGCGTCCCTCGCGCAGGCCGGCGCAGGCGCGGCTGAGCATCGCCGCGGATCCGATCTCCTCCCAGCTCAGGCGCCGGAAGAATTCGCCGAAGCCCGGCAGCTCCCGCTCCCAGAGTCCGGCGAGCACCTCGGGTGTGCGGTCGCGCGGGCTGACGCCCGTGCCGCCGGTCAGGATGACGGCGCTGCAGTCCACCGTGGCGAGGGCGCCGAGCACGGCGCCCTCGATGCGCTCCGGGTCGTCGGGAACGAGATGGCGCGCGACGAGGTGGTGGCCCGCCGCGAGGAGCAGGCGTTCGGCGAGCGCACCCGAGTGATCGCTGGCGCCACTGCGGCTGTCGCTCACCGTGATCAGCGCCACGCCCAGGGCCCGCGGACCCTCGCGGCGGTGCTGCTGGCGCCCGGAGGCCGCGTCCGGCGGCCTCTGGCTGCTGCTCATGGCACCCTCCCCGGCCGCACTTGCGGCTCGCCGCCCGCGAGGATACCCTGGACCGCGCCCGAATGCCAGCCGAGGTGCCCGTGTCCTTCCCCCGCCGCGACCGCGCCCTGCGCCGCCTCCTCCTGGCCTGGTTCGACCGGGGGCGCCGGCCGCTGCCCTGGCGGGATGCACCCACGCCCTACCGCGTCTGGATCTCGGAGATCATGCTGCAGCAGACGCAGGTCGCGACCGCCATTCCCTACTTCGAGCGCTTCGTCGCCCGTTTTCCGGATCTCGCGAGCCTTGCTGCGGCCGAGGAGGAGGAGCTGCTCGCGCACTGGAGCGGCCTGGGCTACTACTCGCGGGCGCGCAACCTGCTGGCGGCGGCGCGTCAGCTGCAGGCCACAGGCGGCGCGCTGCCGGCGGACCCGGCTGCGCTCGTCGCGCTGCCGGGCGTGGGCCGCTACACGGCCGGCGCCGTCGCCAGCATTGCCTTCGGGCAGCGAGTGTCCGCGCTGGACGGCAACGGCATCCGTCTGCTCACGCGCCTCGAGGCCTGGGCCGGCGATCCCCGCCGCGCTCCCCTCGCGGGAAGACTCTGGGCCCGTCTCGACGCGCTCGTGGACTGCGCGCGCCCCGGTGACCTCAACCAGGCGGTCATGGAGCTCGCCGCCCGCGTCTGCCGCCCGCGCGCGCCGCGCTGCGGGGACTGCCCGCTCGCAGCGCTCTGCTGCGCCCGGGCCGCGGGCCGGCCCGAGGCTTATCCCCAGAGGGCGCGGCCGGCGCCGGCACAGGCGCTGCGCGTGGAGGTCGGGCTCTTCCGGCACCCGGCGGAGGACAGCCGTCTGCTGCTCGCCCGCGGCGCGCGGCCCTTTCTCGGCACGCTCTGGAACCTGCCCTATCGTGTCGCGGGTGGCGCCGTGATCGCCGCCGAGCGCTGGCGCGCGCTCGGCCTGCGGATCCGCGAGAAGCGCCGCCTGGGCGAAGCGCGTCACGGTATCACGCGCTACGCGCTCCAGCAGACCGTGCTCTCGGGGATCGCCGAACTCGCCGCCGGCGAGCGAAGGGTCGAGTACCGCTGGGCGGCGCCTGCGGAGTTGGACCGCCTGGGGCTACCCGCCTTCAGTCGCAAGATCCTGCGACGCTTCGGCCCCCGCGGCGAGGAGGGGGAACTTCTCCGATCCGAATGAGTTTGGCTCCCACCCCCCCTGCCGCTAGGATCCAGAGCGCGTGCCGCCCGCTGGCGGCGCCCCCAACCCGCGAACGCGAGGAGCGGCGATGCGGCCCTTCCTTTCCCCGCGCCCAGCGGCGCTGCTGGTGCTGCTGATCACGCTCGCGCTGGCCGGCTGCAGCCTGGGCACCGAGGCCTGGGAGCGCGATCTGCACGCGGATCCCGAGATGGCGCTCGACCACGACGCCATCGACCAGGCGCTCGACGAGCACATCTACTTCAGCAAGGAGGCCTCCAGCGGCGGCCAGGGCTTCGGAGGTGGCGGCTGTGGCTGCAACTAGGCCGATCAGCGGCGCGCTCGCTGCGGCCTGCGCGCTCGCCGGCGTCAGTGCTCCCTCGCGCGCCGTGGAAGTCGAGACCGCCGTCATGGTCTACAGCGAGGCCGATCGCGTGGCCGCGCTCGAGCCGGTCATCCGGATGACGCACGCGCTCTCACCGACCCGCACGCTCGGCCTCAAGCTCGTGCTCGACACGCTGACGGGCGCCTCGCCCAACGGCGCCGTGCCGAGCACGCAGGCGCAGACCTTCACGCGGCCCTCGGGCAACAGCAGCTACACGGCGCCGCCGAACACCACGCCGCTCGACGACGCCTTCAGCGACCGGCGCGGCGAGCTCGATCTCAGTCTCGAGCAGCGCTACGGGCTCCTCACGCGCGCGAGTTACGGCGTGCACGGCTCGGTCGAGCAGGACTACCTCTCCGGCGGCGCCAGTCTCGTCATCAAGCGCGAGTACGATCGGCGCAATCGCCTGCTCACGCTCGGCCTCTCGGTCGGCTTCGACAGCGTGCGGCCGCAGGGGGGGGCGCCCGCTGCCCTCACCGAGATGGCGGCGCCCGGCGAGGGCGAGGACGATGATCTGCGCGAGGACGACGAGGGCGAGGGCGGCGGCAGCGAGCTGAAGACGACCGCCGACCTCCTGCTCGGGCTCACGCAGATCGTCGACCGGAGCACGGTGCTGCAGCTCAACTACTCGGCGTGCCGGGCGAGCGGCTACCTGAGCGATCCCTACAAGTTCGTCAGCGTGGTCCAGTCCGGGCTGGGCACGGCGCCGGGCGAACCCCTGCGGCAGCTCTACGAGGGCCGACCCGACACGCGGCTCAAGCAGAGCCTCTACGGGCGGGTGAAGCGGCACCTGGGCCGGGACATCCTCGATCTCTCGTACCGCTACCTCTGGGACGATTGGGGCATCCGTTCCCAGACCGCCGAGCTGCACTACCACCTGCGCGCCTGGGAAGCGCTGGGCATCGAGCCGCAGTTGCGGTGGTACACGCAGACGGCGGCCGATTTCTATCGGCACAGCCTGGTCGACGGCGAGGTGCTGCCGGCCGACGCCTCCGCCGACCCGCGCCTGGCCGCCCTCACGGCCTGGACCTACGGTCTCAAGCTGCGGCACCGGCTCGCGAGCGGCCACGAGCTCAGCCTGCGCGGTGAACTCTACCGGCAGGGTGGCGAGGACCATCCCGCCGACGCCATCGGCCAGCTCCGCCGGCAGGACCTCTTCCCCGACCTCGAGGCCTTCATGATCCAGCTGGCCTACCGCTTCGACTTCACGCCCTGAGGTCGGCCATGAGGGAGCACAGGGAGTCGTCGTCTCCCAGCCCCGCGCCGGGGGAGGCGCCGGCGGCCGCGGCGCTCACTGGCGAGCGCGGCGATGGCGTCTGGATCCTGCGTTTCGCGGCGATGGCCGGCCCCTGCGAGATCCAGCTCGCGCTGGCCGACGGGGAGGAGGCGACGGCCCTCGGGCGCGCGGCAGCGGCGGAAGCCTGGCGCATCGAAGCCAAGTACAGCCGCTACCGGGCGGACAGCGCCGTCTCGCGGATCAACGCGGCAGGCGGCGCGCCGATCGCCGTGGATGCGGAAACCGCCGGGCTGCTCGACCTTGCCGCCCGCTGCCACGAGTTGAGCGGGGGGCTCTTCGATGTCACGGCCGGCGTGCTGCGCCGGGTCTGGCGCTTCGATGGCGAGGGTCGACTGCCCCCGCGGGCCCAGGTGAAAGCGCTGCTGCCCCTCGTGGGCTGGGAGAAGCTGCGCTGGGAGCCACCCACGCTCACGCTGCCGGCCGGGATGGAGATCGATCTCGGCGGTCTCGGCAAGGAGTACGCGGTCGATCGCTGCCTGGCCCTGATCGGAGCCTGCACGGCGGCGCCCTGCCTCGTCAACTTCGGGGGCGACCTGCGCGTGAGCGGACCGCGGGCCGGCGAGCGGCCCTGGCGCGTCGCGCTCGAGGACCCCGCGCGGCCCGAGACGCCGCTCCTGCGTCTGGATCTGCGCCGCGGTGCGCTCGCGACCAGCGGCGATAGCCGTCGGTTCCTGCTCCACCGCGGCCGCCGCTACGCGCACGTGCTCAACCCGCATACCGGTTGGCCGGTGAGCGGCGCGCCGCGCTCGGTGAGCGTCGCCGCGCCGAGTTGCCTCGAGGCCGGCCTCCACGCGACGCTCGCCCTGCTGCATGGCCGACGCGCCGCGGCCTATCTCGCGGCTCAGGGCCATCGCCACTGGATCGTGGCCTAGGCCGCGCCGGCCGGGCGAGGAGAGCCACGGTACCCCCTCGGCGAGGCGCGGGCGGCGCCCAGGCCGAAGGCGACGGCGGCGACCCACCGCGCCTCGCCTGTGGCAGCCTCGACAGCGAGCAGCTGGTCCTGCTAAGCTTGGAACGCCAGCTGAGCCTCGGCTGCCGCCGCTCGCGAAAGGATGCCCGATGAGACCGCGACTTGCCGCCTGCCTCGGCCTGTTCACCGTGCTGGTCCCCACTGCGCTGCCCGCGGGCGAACTGCACCCGGGCCTGCGCGAACGCCTGGCCCAGGCGCCGGCCGGCGCGACCCTGCCCGTGATCCTGCACCTGGAGGCACAGCTCGACCTGCGGCCCTACACGGGGCGCGACGCGGCCGGCCAGCTCATTCGCGATCTGCAGGCGCTGGCCGCCCAGAGCCAGGCGCCCCTGCTCGCCGCCCTCGCCGATCGCGGCCTGGCGGTCGGGGCGAGACCCTTCTGGATCGACAACTGTATCGCCCTGCGGGCCACGCCGGCACAAATCGAGGCTCTGCGTGCGCTTCCCGGCCTGGCACGGCTCGACTACGACGAGCCGGTAGTGGGCGAGTTCGCCCTGCCCGCTGAGGGCGGGCGCACGCCGGTCTGGAGCCAGGTGATCATCCGGGCGCCGGAGGTCTGGAGCGCCCACGGCCTGGACGGCAGCGGCATCGTGCTGGGCTCCATGGACACGGGCGTGGACATTGGCCATCCGGCCCTGGCCGGCAAGTGGCGCGGCGGCGACAACTCCTGGCTCGATCTCGTGAACGGCCAGCCGTCCCCCTACGACGACCACGGCCACGGCACCCACACGATCGGCACGATGGTCGGCGGCGACGGCCTCGGCCCCTTCACCACCGACATCGGCACGGCGCCCGGCGCGCAGTTCATCGCGGTCAAGGTGCTGGACGAGGACAACAGCTTCGGCAGCACGAGCATCGTGATCGCGGGCGCGCAGTGGATCCTCGATCCCGACGGCGATCCGGACAGCGATGACTTCCCCCAGATCGTGAACAACAGCTGGTACTTCTTCAGCCAGACTTACGACGGCTACCACGCGACGGTGGCCGTCTGGCGGGCCGCCGGCATCCTGCCCGTCTTCTGCCTGGGCAACAGCGGGCCCAATGCGGCCACCACGCATCCGCCCGGCAACTACGACAACACCCTCGGCGTGGGCGCCACGACGAGCAGCGATCTCATCTGGACCTTCAGCTCGCGGGGACCCGCCCCGGCGGGCTGGGCCTTTCCGGCTGACGGCCGCAAGCCGGACCTCTCGGCGCCCGGCGCCTCCGTGCTGTCCTCGCTGCCCGGCGGCGGCTACACCGCCTGGAGCGGCACGTCGATGGCGGCGCCCCACGTGAGCGCAACGGCGGCGCTGATGCTGCAGGGGAACGCCGACCTGGGTCCTGCCCAGCTCATCGGCGCCTTGAATGGCAGCGCCGCCGATCTCGGCGCCGCCGGCTACGACCACAGCTTCGGCTACGGCCGCCTGGACGCCTATGCCGCGGTGACGGCGGCCATCTCGCCCTCGGCGGCGGATCCGGTCTCCACCGCCGCGCCGGCCTTGAGCGCCCATCCCAATCCCTTCGGCGAGCGTGTGCGTCTCGACTTCGCCTTGCCGCAGGGGCAGGCGGCGCGGGTGGGCATCTACGATCTCCAAGGCCGCCTCCAGCGGAGCCTCGTGGCCGAGGCCGCGGCCGGCAACCTCCTCTGGGACGGGCGCGACAGCGCGGGCCGTGCGCTGCCCGCGGGCCTTTACCTTGCGCGGCTCGACGGCGGCAAGACAGGCGCTGTCTGTCGCCTGCTTCGCCTGCGCTGAGACCGGCGCGCACGGGACGCCGGGCGCTTGCGTCAAGGCGCGGCTTGCATTATAACGCCGCCTATTCCGGGCCCCGGCGGCCCGGCCCGCCGACCGCACCGGCAAGGACGACCGATGCCCTACGATCCCATACGCATCGAGCCCAAGTGGCAGCGGCTCTGGGAAGAGCGCAAGACCTTCCGCGCTGCGCTCGATCCCACGCGCCCCAAGCGCTACGTGCTCGACATGTATCCCTACCCGAGCGGCGACGGCCTGCACGTCGGCCATCCCGAGGGCTACACCGCCTCCGACATCATGGCCCGCTTCTGGCGGATGCGCGGCTTCAACGTGCTGCATCCGATGGGTTGGGACGCCTTTGGCCTGCCGGCCGAGAACTACGCGATCAAGACGGGCACGCACCCGCGGACGACCACGGACCGCAACATCGCCAACTTCCGGCGCCAGCTCAAGCTGTTCGGCTTCAGCTTCGACTGGGAGCGCGAGATCGACACCACGCAGCCCGCCTACTACAAGTGGACGCAGTGGATTTTCACGAAGCTCTACGAGCGCGGGCTGGCCTACGAGGCCGAGGTGGCGGTGAACTGGTGCCCCGCGCTCGGCACCGTGCTGGCAAACGAAGAGGTCATCGACGGCAAGAGCGAGATCGGCGGCCATCCGGTGATCCGCCGGCCGATGCGCCAGTGGATGCTGCGCATCACGGCCTACGCAGAGCGCCTGCTCGCCGACCTCGAGGGTCTGGACTGGCCGGAGAGCATCAAGGAGCTGCAGCGCAACTGGATCGGCCGCAGCGAGGGCGCCGAGGTGGACTTCGCGGTGGCGGACGCCGCGCCGCCCTTGACGCTGCGCGTCTTCACGACGCGGCCGGACACGCTCTTCGGCGCCACCTACATGGTGCTCGCGCCCGAGCATCCCCTGGTCGGCCCGCTGACGACCGCGGCCCAGCGCGCCGCCGTGACGGCCTACTGCGAGGCGGCCGCGCGCAAGAGCGAGCTCGATCGCGGCATGGCCAAGGAGAAGACCGGCGTCTTCACGGGCGCCCATGCGGTGAATCCGGCCAGCGGCCAGCGCATCCCGATCTGGGTGGCGGACTACGTGCTGATGGGCTACGGCACCGGCGCCATCATGGCCGTGCCCGGCCAGGACGAGCGCGACTGGGAGTTCGCCGAGACCTTCGACCTGCCGATCCTGCGCACGGTGCAGCCACCGGCGGGCTGGGCGGGCCAGGCCTACACGGGCGAAGGCCCGGCCGTGAACAGCGGCTTCCTCGATGGGCTGACGATCGGCCCGGCCAAGGCGAGGATGACGGCCTGGCTCGAGGCCGAGGGCAAGGGCAAGGCGACCGTGCAGTACAAGCTGCGCGACTGGCTCTTCAGCCGCCAGCGCTACTGGGGCGAGCCCTTCCCGCTGCTGCACCTGGAGGACGGCAGCCTGCGCGTGCTCGCCCCGGACGAGCTGCCCGTCTTGCTGCCCGAAGTGGAGTCCTACAAGCCCGCCGGCACGGGGGAGAGCCCGCTGGCGGCGATTCGCGAGTGGATCGAGACCGCCGATTTTCGCACGGGACGTCCCGCGCGGCGCGAGAGCAACACGATGCCGCAGTGGGCGGGCTCCTGCTGGTACTACCTGCGCTTCCTCGATCCACACAACGGCGCGGCGGCCTGGTCGCCCGAGGCCGAGCGCTACTGGATGCCGGTGGACCTCTACGTCGGCGGCGCCGAGCACGCCGTGCTGCACCTGCTCTATGCGCGCTTCTGGCACAAGGTGCTCTTCGACCTCGGCCTCGTCTCGACGACGGAGCCCTTCATGAGCCTGCGCAACCAGGGCATGATCCTCGGCGAGGACGGCGAGAAGATGAGCAAGAGCCGCGGCAACGTCGTCAACCCCGACGACGTGATCCGCGAGCACGGTGCCGATTCGCTGCGCCTCTTCCTGATGTTCCTCGGGCCTCTGGAGCGGGACAAGCCCTGGAACACGCAGGGCATCGAGGGCATCCACCGCTTCCTCTCGCGCGTCTGGCGGCTCTTCTTCGACGAGGAAGACCGCCTGCACTCTGCGCTCACGGACGCGCCGGCCGACGCGGAGACGCTGCGCCTGCTGCACCGCACGATCGCCGAGGTCACCACGATGACCGATGGCCTGCACTTCAACACCGCGATCAGCCAGATGATGATCTTCGTCAACGAGATGACGCCGCGCACGGAGCGCCCGCGCCCCGCGCTCGAGGCCTTCCTGCGCCTGCTCGCGCCCTACGCGCCGCACCTGGCGGAGGAGATCTGGGAGCGGCTCGGGCACGCGGAGCCGATCGCGCTCGCGCCCTGGCCGGAGCACGATCCGGCCTACCTCGGCGTGGCGACGGTGACGGTCGTCGTGCAGGTGAACGGCAAGGTGCGCGATCGCCACGAGCTGCCGGCCGACGCGAGCGAGGAGCAGGTGAAGGCGATTGCCTTCGCCAGCGCGCAGCTCGCGCCCTGGCTGGCGGGCAAGCAGATCGTGAAGGCCGTCTACGTGCCGGGCAAGCTGCTCAACGTGGTGGTGAAGTAGGCATTCGCCGGCGGCGGGGACACGATCGAGGAGTGGCTGGCCGACAAGGCCGCCTCGCGCGCGCGCCGCGAGCGGTGCGGAAGCTGGTCCTCAGCCGCTAGGCGGGGACTACTTCAGGCGCTCGCGGAACTTCGCGCGGAACTTCTCCAGCTTGGGCGCGATGACCAGCCGGCAGTAGCCCTGCTCGCCGTTCTCCGCGAAGTACTCCTGGTGATAGTCCTCGGCGGGATAGAACACGGTCAGCGGCTCGATCTGCGTCACCGCGGGCTGGCCCCACTCGCCCGACTCGTTCAGGGCCGCCAGTGCCGCCTCGGCCTGCCGTCGTTGTTCCTCGCTCATCGTGAGGATGATCGAGCGGTACTGCGTGCCGACGTCCTCGCCCTGCCGGTCCTTCGTCGTCGGATCGTGGATGGCGAAGAAGATCTCGAGCAAGTCCGCGTAGCTGATGACGGCCGGGTCGAAGGTGACCTGCACAACCTCGGCGTGGCCGGTCGTCCCCGTGCAGACGAGCTTGTAGTTCGGAGTAGCCACGCTACCGCCGGCGTAACCGGAGACGGCCGCCTGGACGCCTTGCACCTGCTCGAAAACGGCTTCCAGGCACCAGAAGCAGCCGCCGCCGAGGACGGCGGTCTCGGTCTTAGCGTTCATTGTATCGGCTCCTGTGCGGGGCGCCAGCGCCGTGAGGACGGCGAGGGCGAGAGTGAGGGGGCGGATCATAGCTCAGCTCCGGGGTTGGGGCCGGGCCGTCCTGGGGACCGGTCCAGTACTGATAAACAGCGGGGCGCGCCGCGTCAAGGGGCATCACGCCCAGGCCCGGCTAGCCGCGAAAGGCCGGCCTGAACTCCTCGGCGAGCACCGCATAGAGATAGTGATCGCGCGGCGCGCCGTGGTGCAGCATGAAGCTGCGCAGGCGGCCCTCGCGGCGCATGCCGAGCTTCTCCGCCACGCGGCGACTGGCGCGATTGACCACATCGCAGGTGAGGTAGAGGCGCCGCAGACCCAGCGGCCCGAAGCCGTACTCCGCGAGCAGTCCGGCGGCGTGCGTGGCGAGCCCGTCGCCGGCGCGATCGCTGCGGATCCAGTAGCCCAGTTCGCCGCTCTGGTTGCCGGGTCGCAGCATGAGGCCGACGCCGCCGATCAGCTCCTCGCTCTCCAGATCGAAGACGTTCAGGTGCAGGCCGCGGCCGCGGCGCGCCTCCTCGCGCGAGAACTCGAGGAACTCCCGCGCGGCGGCGACATCGTAGCTCGGCTGCGCCCAGGGCAGGTAGGGGGCGAGCGCGTCGAGGCTGAGGCGCACGGCGCGCGCGAGCTGCGGCGCCTCGCTCATGCGCGCGCGACGCAAGCAGAGCAGCTCGTCACGCAGTTGAACGTCCTTCATCCCACTTCCCCCTCACCCGCAGTCGGGAGCGGCGCCAGAGCCAGGCCGCAGAGCGCCCAGGTGAGCAGCGCGATCTCGGCGTCGCCGAAGTTCCACTCGAAGAGCCCGCCCAGCATGAAGCCTAGCCAGCAGGCCAGCGCGGCCAGGGTCCAGCCTGCGGCGCCCGGTGGTGCGCGCTCGGCGAGCCGGGCGAGCGTCCACCAGCGCTTCGCAAGCGCAACGGCGAGCGCGCCCAGGAAGCCCAGCGCGAGGACGAGCCCCGGCCAACCCCAGAGCACGGCGAACATCACCGGGTTGCTGTGCAGGTGCCCCTTGACCTCGACCGACTCGCCGGCGTGCCGGGCGCGGTAGATCGCCTGCAGGTCGAGATCGCCGACGCCGGTCAACGGGTACTCCGCGAGCAGGTCCCAGCCCGTGCGCCACATGATGACGCGCTGGACGTTGTTCGTATGCCGCGGATCGAATGAGGACAGCAGCCGCTCACGGAAGCCGGCGGGCGCGAAGAATCCCGCGGTGAGCAGTAGGCCCAGGAAGAACGGCGCGAAGCGGGGCCGCACGAGGACGAGGGCGAGCAGCGCGCCCGCCGCGAAGCCGAGCCAGGCGCTGCGCGTCTGCGTGAAGACGAGTGCGACCAGCGTGAGCGCGAAGGCCGGCCAGAGCCAGCGCCGCCGGCGCGGGCCGCCCGGCAGGAGCAGGAAGACGAAGAGCAGCAGCGCGGCAAGCATCATCAGGCCGCCGGCGGTCATGTAGCCCTGCGTGAGCTGGGCGCGCCCGGCCAGGCCGCGCGGCCCTTGCAGGTAGGCGATGATGCCGTAGGCTGCCACGCCCGCCGCACCCGCGCCGAGCGCCGCGAGCAGTCGCCCGCGGAGTACCGCGCGCGTGCCGGCCTCGGCGTAGAGCCAGAGCGCGGGCAGGAGCAGGAAGCGCTTGGCGTGGCGCAGGCTCTCGCCCGGGACCTGCGAGAAGGCGATGTCCAGGAGCGCCCAGCCGACGAAGGCGAGCGTGATCAGCGTTAGCCCGCGGCCCAGCTTGGCGGGCGCCCGCCCGCCTGCCCACTCCGCCAGACGCAGCAGCAGGGCGACGGCGAAGGCGAACTGCGAGATCGCGATCGAGAAGGGCATCGCGAAGGCGGCGAGCACGAGCGCCCACTCGCGCGCGGGACGCAAAGGCTCCCGCCAGCCGCCTTGCATCAGCCGCGGCTCCGCTCGCCCGTTTCCTGCGCGAGGCCGACGTGCCGCTCCACGAGCGCGCGGCTGCCGGCGGCGCCGAGCTGCCCGATCAGGAAGCCGAACTGCTCGCGCAGGGCCGCGCGCAGCGTGGCGCGCAGCGGCGCCGGCAGACCCCAGAGCTGCGCCTTGAAGGGGCCCCAGCTCTTCTTGCGCAGCTTGTAGACGAACTGCTCGTCGCTGTCGCCCGCGGCGCGCTCGTTGCCGTGCGCGCGGAGCAGATGGGCGTCGATCTCGGCGAGCAGCGCGGGCGGAAACTCGGGGTGCGCGTAGATCAGGTTCTGGAAGCCGGTCGCCAGATGGATCTCGCTGCAGCAGCTCGCTGGGAAGCGGTGGAAGAGGCTCTCGGGCAGGGTGCTCGCGCCGTGCTGCACCGCGCCGCTCAGGCCGTAGCCGCGACGCGCACGGCCGCCGATCGCCGCGAGGACGCCGAAGTCGAGCTTGACGGCCGCGATGCTGCCGTCGGCGAGCGGCACGCCGCCGTGACTCGTGCCTGTCTGCACGCTGATCTTGCTGAGGCCGAGCGCGCCGGGCGCGAGGCGCGCCAGCTCGCGCTGGTAGCCGGCCATGTAGGCTTCGAACGCCTCGACGGTGGAGTTGGCCGTGCCCACCTCGCCGATCTCGCCGCCCACGGAAACGCTGACGCCCGCCGGCTCCTCGCCGCGGATGAGGGTCGTCAGGCGCGCGGCGAGCTGGTAGTTGAGGCGCTGCTGGGCGTCGAGGTCGGGCTGGGCGAGGTCGACCAGGGTCGAGGTATCGACGTCGATGTTGTAGAAGCCGGCCGCGATCTCGGCGCGGATCAGGCTCTCCAGGCCGGCCAGCTCGGCCGCGGGGTCGGCGGTGTACTGTTTCGGCCGCACCTGCACGTGGTCGCCCTGGATGAAGACGGGCCCGCGGTAGCCGGTGGCCACGGCCGCGGCCAGGATCACCGCCGCGAACTCCGCCGGCGGCTGCGGCGTGTAGCCGATCTCCGTGCGCGCGATCTCGAAGATGAAGGCGCCGCAGTCGGCCGCGAGCGCGGCCTCGAAGAGCGCGCCCGCGACCTCGAAGCTGAGGCCGCGCACGTTGACGGCCGGCACGGTGAGCCGGTCCACGTCGCCGCGGCCCATCGCGGCGTAGAGGCCCTGGATCGAGGCCGGCCAGGCGCCGAGCGCGGCGGCCAGCGCGCGCAGGTCGCCGATGGCGGCCGCCTTCACGCGCGGATCCGGGTTCAGCGCGGCGTTCGTGGCAAGGCGCGCGGCGACCTGTTCGCGGCAGTAGGGCTCGCTGAGCACGACGAGCCGGTCCCGCTCATCGCAGGCGTAGCCTCGCGCGAGATCCGCGCGCAGGGCGCCGATGCTGTCGTAGAGCATGCGTCTCCTTGAACTGCGCGCGACACCCAGCCGGAGCGCCGCGCGCGTTCTGCAGTACCGCCTAGAGGCGCTCGACGAGAAGCGCCGCCGCCTCGCCGCCGCCGATGCAAAGACTCGCCAGCCCGCGCTTAGCCTGGCGGTCCCTCATGGCGTGGAGGAGCGTCACCAGCACACGGGCGCCGCTTGCGCCGATGGGGTGCCCCAGCGCCACCGCGCCACCGCGCACGTTCACCTTGGCCGGATCGAGGCCGAGGAGCTGGTTGTTGGCCAGCGAGACGACCGCGAAGGCCTCGTTGATCTCGTAGAGGTCGATGTCGCTCGCCTTCAGGCCGGCCTTGGCCAGGGCCTTCTCGATGGCCTTGGCCGGCGCCGTCGTGAACCACTCGGGCGCCTGGGCGGCGCTGGCCTGGGCGACGATGCGCGCGAGCGGCTTCACGCCGAGCTTCGTCGCCACGTTCGCGGCCATCACGACCACCGCGGCGGCGCCGTCGTTGATGCTGCTCGCGTTGGCGGCCGTCACGCTGCCGTCCTTGATGAAGGCCGGGCGCAGGGAGGGGATCTTCGCGAAGTCGACGCGGCCGGGCTCCTCGTCGGTGTCGACGAGGACGGGGTCGCCCTTCTTCTGGGGGATCGGCACCGGCGCGATCTCGGCCTTGAACTCGCCGGCCGCGATGGCGGCCTGCGCGCGCCGGTAGCTCTCGACGGCGAAGGCGTCCTGCGCCGCGCGGTCGATCTTGCACTCGCTGGCGCAGAGCTCGGCGGCATTGCCCATGTGGTAGTCGTGGTAGGGGTCCCAGAGGCCGTCCATCACCATGCCGTCCTTGAGCGTCCAGTCGCCCATTTTCGTGCCCACGCGGTTGCTTTGAACGTAGTGCGGCGCCAGGCTCATGTTCTCCATGCCGCCGGCGACGACGATGTCGGCGTCGCCGACGGCGATCGCCTGCGCGGCGAGCATCACGCTCTTGAGCCCCGAGCCGCAGACCTTGTTGACGGTGATGCACTCCACCTGCTGCGGCAGGCCGGCGTAGAGGGCCGCTTGGCGGGCCGGCGCCTGGCCGACGCCCGCGGGCAGCACGCAGCCCATGATGCACTCGTCCACCTGGTCGCCCGAGAGCCCGGCCCGCTCGAGCGCCGCCTTGATGGCGATGGCGCCGAGCTTGGGGGCGGGCACGGTGGACAGCGCGCCCAGGAAGGAGCCGATCGGTGTGCGGGCGGCCGAAACGATGACGACGTCGCGGAGCTCTGCCATGGTCTTCTACCTCGTGCAAAGGTGGCCGGGGGAGCGAGGGGATTTCATCGTAGTCCAAGGCCGTGGCGCGTGCAAGGGCGCTGCTGGGCTTGTCAGGCGCGCGCAGAGCGGCTAGGGTGGCGGCCTTCGAGACGGCCGGAATGCCGCGTGGGGGAGTTGATGGCAGGCAGCAGCGGGCAGGTGCGGGAGGCGAGCATCATCGTGCCGGGCGCGCGCGCGGGCTCCACTGTCGAGGCCTGGCGCCTGGCCTACCCCACCGTGATCGGCATGCTCTCGGCCACCTTGATGTGGACGGTGGACACCCTGCTGCTCGGCCGGGTCGGCAAGGTGGAGCTGGCGGCGGCGGGGCTGGGCGGCGTGCTGGTGTGGACCCTCTACACCTTCTTCGTCGGTCTCGTGCAGGGCGTGGCGACCTTCGTCGCCCAGGCGAAGGGCGCCGGTCGCCACGGCGAGTGCGCGCTCTTCGCCTGGCAAGGCCTCTATCTCGCCCTGCCGGGTGCGCTGGTGCTGGCCGTCTTCTACTGGCAGGCGGGGAACCTGCTCGCACTGGCCGGTCCCGATCCCGCCGTTGCGGGCGAGGCGCTGCGCTACATGCGCGCCCGCATGACCGGCGCCTACTTCCTGCTCGCCACCTTCGTCTTCCACAGCTTCTTTCGCGGCATCGGCAGCGTGCGCACCTCGATGGCGATCTCGCTGGTGTCGAACCTGGTCAACCTGGTGCTCGACCTGCTGCTCATCTTCGGGCCCGGGCCTTGGCCGCGCTGGACCACCTTTGGCGCCGGACTGGCCACGAGCATCGCCGATCTCTCGGCGGCCCTGCTCGGCTGCGCGCTCTTTCTCAGGCCGCGCGTGGCGATACTCTACCATCCCTGGCGGGCGCGGGCCCTGCGGCTGGACGCCCTGCGCCGCCTCCTGCGCGTCGGCGCGCCGATCGGCGTGCAGACCTTCCTCGACATGGGCAGCTTCACCGTCTTCATGGCGCTGATGGGCCGGCTCGGCACGGACGAACTGGCCGCCAGCCAGATCGCGGTGCAGCTGCTCAGCTTCTCCTTCATGCCGGCCAACGGCATCGCCAAGGCCGCGACGACGATGGTGGGTCAGTACCTCGGGGCCGGCCGCGCCGCGCTTGCCGCGCGCTGCGGCTGGGTGAGCCTGCGCATGAACCTGGTCTACTCGCTGGCGGTGGCGCTGATCTTCTTCGGCGCGCGCGCGCACCTGTTCAGCCTCTTCAACGGCGATCCGGGCGTGGTGGCGGCGGGCCTCGGCATCGTGCCGCTGCTCGCGCTCTTCCAGATCGGCGACGCGGTGCAGATGACGATGAGCGGCGCCCTCCAGGGCGCCGGCGACACGCGAGCGCCGATGCTGATCACGGGGATCGGCTCCTACGCGATCTTCCTGCCGCTCGCGCTCGTCTTCGCCTATCGGCTGCAGTGGGGGATCTTCGGCGCCTGGCTCGGCGGGGTGATCGCCTTTGCCTGCATCGCCACGCTGCTGACGCTCCGCTTCCGCCACGGCGCCTGGCAGCGCACGCGGATCTAGACGCGGGGGCCGCGCCGGCAATGAGGGGCGCTCTGATGCCTTCCCCTCGCTCACGCTTCGCAGTTCGCACGGGAAAGGCATCAGAGCGCCCACCACGATCGACACCGCCCCCGCGCCGAGCAGCGTGGGACGCCGGGTGCCGTGGCCAAAGCAATGCCCCTGCGCCGCGGGGCGCAGGGGCTTGTGCTGTGCGAGCCGCAGGAGCGCTGCGACCTTCGGCCTGCGATGCCGAGCCGCGCGGCTCCTGTGGGCCACGCGAGCATCAAGGCGGCTGCGTGACCTCTCTGCGAGCGACTTCGAAGCGGAGCGAGCGGGAAGGTCACGCAGCCGCTTCGTTGGTCGCTTGTTTCACTTGAGCAAGGTCAGCTTCTTCGTCTCGCTGGCTCTGCCCACCTTCAGGCGCGCGAAGTAGATGCCGCTGGGCAGCTCGCTGCCCGCCTCGTCGCGGCCGTCCCACTTGTGCAGGTAAGTGCCGGGCGCCAGGCTGCCCGCGGTGAGGCTCCGCAGCCGGCGGCCGCGCAGGTCGTAGATCTCCAGACGCACGTCCTGTGCGCTGGCGCCGCCCACCGTGAAGCGGATGTTCGTGCTCGGGTTGAAGGGGTTCGGCCAGTTGTCGTCGAGGCGGAAAACGCGGCCCGCCGGCAGCGGGTCCTCATCATCCACCCCGACCACCCAGTCGATCGTGCTCGGGTTGCCCGTCCGGTGGAAGTCGTGCATGTAGGTGTACCAGGGCATCATCGCGGGATCGTAGGCCGTCGGGAATTCCCAGATGTAGACGTTGCGGTCCCATCCGACGAAGACCATGTCGAGCAGGCCGTCCTCATCCACGTCGAGCAGGCTGGCCGCGGAGCGGGCATACTCGCTGGTCACGAGCGGGAAGCCGTCCACCGGCGTGCCGTCGTGGTGCCAGGCGTCGATCTTGCCGTTCTCGTGCGGCAGGACGACCTCGAAGTCGCCATCGCCGTCCAGGTCACCGACGGTGGCGCCGGCCTGGCTGTGGTCGATGATGAGCTGTGGCCAACCTGGCAGCCAGGCGCCGCTGTCGTTGAGCCAGCCGAGGGTGGTCTCGTGGTCGGAGGTCACACCGACGGCGAAGATCTCAGGCACGCCATCGCCGGTAATGTCAGCGAGTGCCGGGCTGGGACACTTGATGGCGGTATTGTGGTTGATGAAGTGCCTGGGCCAGCCTGTCAAACGGCTGCCAGTATGGTTGTAGACGTAGAGCGAGTCGTTCTCGGCGGCGACGACGATCTCGATGAAGCCGTCGTCGTCGATGTCGCCAAGCGCAGGGCTGCTGAAGATGGCCGACATGCCGGTCTTCGGGAAGCCCGGCAGGTTCGCGCCGCTCCCCTGGTAGCCGCGGAGCTGGCCACCGGAGGTCGGCAGGAAGATCTCGCTGTCGCCGTCGCCGTCGATGTCCGCGAGGCCGGTCGTCGAGCGCGTCCAGTTGCCGATGCCGGACTTCGGGAAGCCGGCGACGACGCTGCCATCGCCGTTCCAGGCGTTCAGGTAGCCCCCGACGTCGGTGACGAGGATCTCCAGGCGGCGGTCGCCGTCGATATCCGCCAGCGCGGGTGCGGCCCAGATGCCGTAGCCGTTCGGGTTGGCGATCTGCTTGGGCCAACCGGGCACGAGTTGCGCCTGGATGCCGCCCGGGCCGTCGGAGAATTCCCAGACGATGATCTGGCCCGTGTCCCAGCTGCCGGCGACCAGCTCGATGCCGGGGCTGTCCGTGAGATCGGCCGCCGCGAGCGGGCAGTTCCGGAAATTCGAGCCCAGGCTGCTGATCACACCGTGGGTGAGCGGGTTGTTGTCGCCGTCGCTCAGCTCGGTCCCGTCGAGCTTGAAGCCGTAGACCTTGTCCGCGGCGACGAAGATCTCGTTCACACCGTCGCCGTTGAAGTCGCCGACGATCGGCGTGCTCGCCGTCTCCATGGCAACCGTCTGCGGCCAGCCTTCACGCAGGGGAAGCTGCGTCGTTACCTTGCTGGAGTCCGAGAGCGCGCCGGTCAGGCCCGCGGCCGAAAGCGGCTGGATCCGGTACCAGTAGCTCATGAAGGGCGGCAGGCCGGCGTCCTCGTAGGTCGCGTTCTCGACCCATTCTGTCGAGATGAGCTGATAGGGCCCCGCGGCCTGCTCGGCGCGGAAGACCCGATAGCCGGCCACGCCCGTCACGAGGCCCGGCTCCCAGTTCAGCCGAAGGCGCGTGGGATCCGCGCCGAAAGCGTAATTCGGCGGCCAGGGGTCGCCCTGCGGGCGCTCGAGCAGCAGGGTGAGGCTGTCCAGGTGCCCGTAGGCGTCGCTGAGTACGACGAGCAGCGCGGGCGGGTTGCTGCCGGTGCGCGTCACGTTGAAAACGGCCGGGCCCAGGTTGCTCGACAGCGCGGGCAGGGTGCCGAGCGCGAGCGCGCCGGTGTTGATGGTCAGGCTGCTACCGGCCGTGGCGAAGGCCTCGGCCTGCACGGCGATCGCATCGCCGCGGCCCCAGTTGCTGAGGGAGAGCGCGAAGTCGGCGCTCTCGCCGTCCTCGATCTCGCCGTCGCCGTCGCCGCCGGCGGCATCGTCGAGCGTGCTGGCATGCAAGCCGAGCGCCGCTGCCGCGGCCTCGAGGAAGAAGTCCTCGTTGAAAGCGCCCTGGCCGGTGCTGAGAGCGAGAGCGAAGGGCAGGATCTCGTCGTCGACTGCCGTATCGAGCACCCGGATGAGATAGGGGTTCGTCCCCGAGGCGCTCGCGCCCTGCGCGATGTTCCCGTAGCTGTCCGTGCCGTCGAGGATCGTCAGGTGGGGAGAGCTGGTGGTCAAGGTTCCGGCCACTGCAGTCGCCGAGGCCGTGCCGCCGTTGGTGAGCGTGAGCGTGAGCTGCACCGTCTCGCCGCGCTCGGGCAGGCCGTTGCCGTTGCCGACCACGCTGCCACCGCTCGTGTCGTTGACGGTCACCGCGGCGATGTAGGGGCGCGGCGCCGCCACCGGCGCCGTGACGCTGAACATCCCCGTGTAGGGGCGGCAGTCGCGGGCCTCGGCATTGACGTGGTAGGTGCCCACCGTCTCTGCCTTGAGATTGAAGCTCACCTGGCCGCTGCCGTTGGTGGTGGCCCACTGATAGTCCTCGTCGCCCTTGCGCAGGGTGACCTTGGCGCCGGCGAGCGGGATGCCGAAGCCCTTGGTGACCGTGAAGCTGAGCGGTCCGCTGCCGAGGGCGAAGTTCACGGGCAGGTTGGTCTGCAGGGTGCCCGCGGCTGCGTAGTGCAGCCAGTTGCTCGGGTCGGCCAGCAGCGTGAAGGTGGAGTGCGCCCAGCGGTGGCCGCTGTCGATGAGAGTCTCGCCGTTGTAGTAAGCGAGGCTCGCCGTGTAGAGATCGCCCAGGCGCAGCGAGGGGTTGTAGCGGACCAAGCCGAAGAAGATGTCCATGTACAGGGCGCTGATGTTGGCAAAGGTCTCGCGGGTCGAGCCGATCACCGCCCAGGCGCCGCCGTTCGGGTTCTTGACGAAGGCCTCGGCGATCGAGTTGTAGTCGAAGGCGGCCGCCGTGCAGTTGATCATGTAGAGCAGGAAGGTGCGGTTGCCGTTGTCGAGCTGGACGGCCATCGTGTTGTCGATGCTGCCGTTGCCCACGCGCATCGTCTGGCGCTCGCCGTGGCCGTTGTGCAGGACGATGCCGAAGCCGTTGGACATCGAATCCAGGGCCGCCTGGACGGTCAGCGCCAGCGAGCCCGGGTAGACCGTGTAGTTCTCGTAGAGGCGCACGACCTGGTGCTGAGGCCCGGTGTACTTGACGTAGATCGACTCGCAGTACGCGGCGCCGTCGATGATGATGGTCTGGCCCGGCACCCAGTCGGTGGGAAAGAGCACTTCGCCCAGCATCAGGATGCGGTGCTGGTAGGGCGTCATGCCCGCGCCGTGGTAGGTGCCCTGCTTGCTGAGCAGCGTGCTGCACTCGCTGCGATTGCGCGCCGGCAAGCGGCCGGCGGTGATCTCGGCCAGCCAATCGGTGACATCGCCCGGATCGCTGACCAGGGTGTCCGCGGCTTCGGCCCAGCGCGCATCATGGTCGGCATTCCAGTCGCCATCCAGGCAGGCGTAGTACATGTCGGTGGGCGCCTCGGTCCCGCTACCGCCGAAGATCTCCGTGTAGGCGTAGCGCGGCGGGATGATGTTCGCATCACCAACCAGGAGCAGGTACTCCAGCGACCACTTCGCATAGGCGTCCTGGACGAAGCGGCGGATCATCTCGGCCGGATCGCTGCCCATCGGATAGTGCTCGGCGATCCATTCGAGGCTGCGCACCACGGTCGGCACGCCCTGGTTCGTGCGAGCCTGGGCGTAGGTCTCGCAGAGGTCGGCGAAGGAATCCGGCGTGACGATGACCATCGCGACCGTGGCGCCTTCGACGCCCGGCACCTCTGTCGGGAAGCCGCCGCCGCCGGCGGCGCGATCGCCGGGGCTCTCGGGCAATGCCTCGGGATTCAGCAGCAGATCGCCGAGGCGTGTCTCGAGACGATCGCGCAGCGGGAAGTCGGGGCGCTCCGGGCGCAGCAGGGACGCCGACTCGCCGCTCGCAGCGCTGATCAGGCGCAGGCGAGCATCCTTGAGGGCGACGAGCGCGCCGGCCGCGCTGCGGAAGGGAGTGAGGGTGATCGATTGCACGAGGCGTCCGTGCAGGCGCTGCGGCGCGCCCAGCTCGACGCGGTAGTCCGCGCTCCAGAGCGGGCCGCCACCGGTGGCGGGAGCGACGGTGCCTTCGCTGCCGATCAGCGGCAGTCGCAGGGCTTCGCGGGCGAGCGGGCCGACGCTCTCCTCGCGCGCGACGATCAGCTCGGCGGCGGCGAGGCGTTCGCCCTCGTCGAGCAGCCAGTACCAGGTGAGGGTCGGCGAGAGGCTGCGATCGGCGGCTGGGTCGGCGCAGACTTCGGCCAGCCAGCGGCCGGTCGGGCGCTCGGCATCCCAGGCGCTGTCCAGAGGCAGCGCACGTTCCACGACGGCGGCTTGTGACGCCGGCGCCGTGAGCATGAGGGAGAGGAGAGTGAGGGAAAGCAGCAGGCAGCGGGTCAGCGGGCTGCGAGTCATTCGGTACGTCCTTGGGCGAAGCTCGTCGCGGGTTGAACCGTTTCGGCCTCGGGCGGCGACGCCCGGCCGCGTTCGACGCGAGGCTCCAGGGGGGCGCTGGCGCCTGCAGGGGTAGCGATCATTTTACCACAGGCGGTGGCGCTTCTGCTTGCCGGAAATTCTCGCCTTGAGCGTCCGCGGTAGGGACGGGAACGACGGGGAATCTGCCACCGTCAGGCGGCAGTATCGGAGCAATGGCTCCGGTATCTTCTACCTAAGCAGAAGCAGCTTACGGGATTCGCTGCGCTCGCCCAGCCGCGCACGGGCGAAGTAGACCCCGCTGGGCAGGCGCTCGCCGCCCGTGCCGCGGCCGTCCCAGTCCAGGCTCAGGCGCTCGCCGCCGCCGAGCCGCCCCTCGAAGAGCAGTGCCACGCGGCGGCCCTGCACGTCGTGAATGCTGAGCACCACCGGCAGCGTCTCGCTGCCGGCGGGCAGGCTGAGGGTGAAGCGCGTGCTCGGGTTGAAGGGATTGGGGAAGTTCTGCGCGAGTACGGGCGCCGCGGGCGCCGCGTCGGCGGGCAAGCCGGTGAGGTCCTCGTCGTAGCGCGTCTCCTCGTAGCTGAACAGCGCCTCGGCGAGGGCCGCGTTCGTGGCGCGGAACTGCACGAAGCGGTAGTTGTGCGGATGGGCGACGGCCGTGCCCACCGCCCCTGGCTGCCAGGGCTCCCACTCGACCAACTTGAGGCCATCGAACCAGGCGCGGCCCTCGCCGCTGGCCGGCGGCGAGAGCGCGCAGCGGACCTCGAACCAGTCGCCCTCGGCGGGCGTGGCGATGTCGGCCCACTGCAGGGTCCAGTCGCTGGTGCCGCCGAGCGCGGGGCCGAGGTCCTCGCTGGCGAGTGCGGTGCCCGCGTTCCGGTCGACATAGTAGCGCGCCTGCACGGAAGCGCCGCCTGCGTTCTCGGTCTTCAGCCAGCCGAGCAGGCTGTGCGCCTTGCCCGGGTCGCAGGGCAGGTGGCGCTCCTGGTCGCTGCTGGCCGCTGCTTGTCCGGCGTTGCGGCGCATCGCGAGGGAGCGCTG
>VGXI01000003.1:0-10000 GCA_016873475.1 bacterium
TGCGCAGCGGCGCGCTGATCATGCCGGCGCGCGTGGTGGCGCCGACGAGCGTGAAAGGCGGCAGCTGCAGGCTGTAGTGCCGCGCATTGGGCCCGCTGTCGACGACCAGCTCGCAGCGGAAGTCCTCCATCGCCGGATAGAGGTGCTCCTCGAGTACGCGACTGAGGCGGTGCACCTCATCGAGGAAGAGCACCTGGCGGGGCTCGAGGTGCGTGAGCACCCCGATCAGCTCGGCGGCCGTCTGGAAGACGGGCGCGCTCGTGGCCTTGAAGCCGACCTCGAGCTCGCCGGCAAGGATGCCGGCGAGGGTAGTCTTGCCCAATCCGGGCGGCCCGTAGAGAAGCACGTGGTCCAGGGCCTCGCCGCGAGCGCGCGCGGCCTGGATGAAGACGCGCAGGTTCTCCTTCACGGCGCTCTGGCCGACGAAGTCGGCGAGGCGACGCGGCCGCAGGGCGCGCTCCTCCTGGCGCTCGAGGCCGTCGGCGCCGGGATGGCTGATGCGCGGGGCGCTGCCGTTCATCGCACTGCTCCTTGCGCCGCAGCGCCTAGCGCTCGCTCGCGGCGGCGAGCGCGCGGCGGATGAGGTCCTCCACAGGCTGGGGCGCCTCGCCCGCCTCCGCGAGGGCGCGCAGGGCGCTGGGTCTGCTCATGCCGAGGGCGAGCAGCGCGCGCAGGGCCTCCTCGCGCCGCGGCTCGCCGGCCGGGGGCGGCGGCTCGGCGAGCGCCGGCGCGAACTCGTCCAGGCGCCCCTTGAGTTCGAGCAGGAGCCGGGAAGCCGTCTTGCGCCCGACGCCGCTTACCGCGACCAAGGGCGCCTCGTCGCCCGCCGCGACGGCCTGCGCCACCTGCCCCGGCGAGAGCGCCGAGAGGATCGCCAGCGCCAGGCGCTTGCCGATGCCGGAGACGCCGGTCAGCAGCCGGTAGAGGCTGCGCTCCTCGGCGCGGGCGAAGCCGAGCAACTCGAGCTTCTCCTCGCGCACGACGAGCTCGGCGTAGAGCGTCACTTCGGCGCCGGGCGGCGGCAGCGCCGCCCGCGTGCGCGCCGAGGCCTCCAGGCGCAGGCTGAGCGGTCCCACCGCGATCAGCAGCTCCGGTTCGCAGGCCAGCAGGCGGCCGGTCAGGGCGTCGAGCATCTCAGGCGCCCTTCCCGGCCAGGAGCGCCAGCGGCGACGCGGCGCGGCCGCCGTGGCAGAGCGCGACGGCCAGGGCGTCCGTCAGGTCGTCCGCCTCCGCGGTCGCGAAGCGGCGGCCGAGGATGCGCTCGACCATGAAGCGCACCTGCTGCTTCGCCGCCCGGCCGCCGCCGGTGAGCGCCTGCTTGACCTCGCCCGGGCTGTAGAGCGTCACCGGCAGCCCGCGCCGGGCGGCGCCGAGCATGGCCGCCGCCTGCGCCCGGCCGAGCGTCAGGGTGCTCTGCGGGTTCTGGTGGTAGAAGACGTTCTCCACGGCGCAACTCTCCGGCCGCCACTCGGCGATGAGGGCCTCGACGCCGCGCTCGATCTCGAGCAGGCGGTCGAGCAGCGGCGCCGCCGGCGGCGGGGCGATCAGGCCGGCCGCCAGCACACGCCATTCCGCGCCGGCGCTCTCGACGACGCCGTAGCCGGTGCGCCGGATGCCGGGATCGATGCCGAGGATGCGGGCCAGGGCCGGCCTCCCCTAGTCGGTGTCGATGCGCGCGAGGATATCGTCGTCGATGTCGAAGTTCGCCGTCAACTTCTGCGTGTCGTCCAGGTCCTCGAGCATCTCCATCAGCCTGAGCAGACCCGGCGCGTCCTTCTCGTCGACGGCCACCGTGTTCTGCGGCAGCTTCTCGATGCCCACGCTGGCGAAGCGGTAGCTGGCCTCGAGCGTGCGCTGGACGGCGCTGAAGGACTCCAGTGAGGAGAGGATGCGAAAGACCTCGCCCTCGTCC
Source organism: bacterium (assembly GCA_016873475.1). NCBI lineage: Bacteria > bacterium. Next base: position 1,913 of record VGXI01000003.1, read on the forward strand.
GTGAGATCCTGGGCGCCGGCCTCGAGGGCGGCGAGCATCAGGGCCTCCTCCTCGACGCCGTCCGCCTTGGCGACCTCGATGACGCCCTTGGTCTCGAACATCCAGGCCACGGCGCCCGGTTCGGCGAGCTTGCCGTTGTACTTGTTGAAGACGTGGCGCACCGCCGCCGCCGTGCGGTTCTTGTTGTCGGTCACCGTGTCGAGCAGAATCGCCACGCCGCCCGGGCCATAGCCTTCGTAGGTGATCTCCAGGTACTCGACGCCGCCCAGCTCGCCCGTGCCTTTCTGCACGGCGCGCTTGATGTTGTCCGAGGGCATGTTGGCGGCCTTCGCGGCCTGGATGGCCGTGCGCAGGCGGGGGTTCATGTCCTCGTCGCCGCCGCCCGTGCGCGCGGCGACGGTGATCTCCTTGATCAGCTTCGTGAAGACCTTGCCCCGCTGGGCGTCCATGCGGGCCTTCTTGTGCTTGATCGTCGACCACTTGGAATGGCCCGACATCCTGACCTCCTCGACCCGCCCCTAGGACTCCGTGCGGGCGGCCTGCGCCTCGTCGATCACGCGCTGCGCCAGTTCGTGCGGCATCTCCTCGTAGTGCGAGAAGACCATCGTGAAGCTGCCGCGGCCGCCGGAGATCGAGCGCAATTGGGTGGCGTACTTGAAGAGCTCCGCCAGCGGCGCCGTCGCCTTGACGACCTGGTAGCGACCCTTCTTCTCCGTGCCCTGGATCTTGCCGCGCCGGCCGGAGATGTCGCCCATGATGTCGCCCAGGTTCTCGTCGGGCACCTTGATCTCGAGCGCCTGGATCGGTTCGAGCAGCACGGCGCCGGCCTCGCGGATGCCCTCCTTGAGCGCCATCGCGCCGGCGAGCTTGAAGGAGTGCTCGTCCGAGTCGACGTTGTGGTAGGACCCGAAGTGCAGCGTCGCCTTCAGGTCGACCACCGGGTAGCCCGAGACGCCCCCGCCCACCATCGCCTCGCGCACGCCCTTTTCGACGGCCGGGATGAACTTGCCCGGAATCACGCCGCCCGTGATGCCGTCGACGAACTCGAAGCCGCCGCCGCGCGGCAGCGGTTCGAACTTGATGTAGACGTCGCCGAACTGCCCGCGGCCGCCGGTCTGCTTCTTGTGCCGGTAGTGCGAGTCGACGAGCTTCTTGATCGTCTCCTTGTAGGCGATGCGCGGCTTTTCGGTCGCCACCGCCACCTTGAACTTGCGCTTAAGGCGGCTGAGGACGACATCCATGTGCGTGTCGCCCTGGACCGCGATGAGGTTCTGCTTGATCTCGCCGTCGAAGTGGACGTTGAAGGTCGGATCCTCGCGCGAGAGGCGGCCGAGACCGGTTCCGATCTTCTCGTCGTCCGCCTTGTTGATCGACTCGATCGCCATCTCGATGCTCGGCCGCGGGTAGGGAATGCTGGTCCAGGGCGCATCGCCCTTGCTGCCCAGGCAATCCCCGACCTTGCTGTGCTTGAGCTTCATCACCAGGCCGATCTCGCCGGCGCCGAGCCGCTCGACCTCGGTGCGGTTCTTGCCGACAGGAACGTAGAGCTGGCTGAGCCGCTCGGGGGCATCCGCGTGCAGGTTGTGCACGTCCTTGCCGGACTCGAGGCTGCCCGCGAAGACGCGCAGGAAGTAGAGATCGCCCAGGTTCATCTCGGAGGTGTTCTTGAAGATGATCGCGGCCGGCTTGCCGTCCGGATTGGCCGCGAGGGCACCGCCGTCCGCCAGGGTCAGGGGCCGCTGCACGGGCGAGGGCAGGAAGTCGACGATCGCGTCGAGCAGGGGCCGCACGCCGCGACCGCTGTGGGCGTCGCCGACCAGCACCGGCACGAGGGTGCCGGCGCGCACGCCGGTCGAGAGCCCGCGGATGATCTCCTCGTCGGTGAGCGTGCCCTCGGCGAAGAACTTCTCCATCAGCTGCTCGTCGGCCTCGGCGGCCCCTTCGACGAGGGCGCTGCGCAGGGCATCGACCTCCTCCTGGAGTTCGGCGGGGACTTCGGCGGGAGTCGGCGCCCCCTTGGCGTCGAAGGCGTAGGCCTTCAGGTGGAGGAGATCGACGAAGCCCCGGAACCGCTCCCCCTGCCCGAGCGGAACTTGGAGGGGCACCGCGCTGGCGCCGGTGAGCAGCTCCCCGATCTGCGCGAGGGTCGCCGGGTAGTCGGCATGCTCCTTGTCCATGCGGCTGAGGAAGATGAGGCGCGGGAAGGCGCGCTCGTTGAGCAGTTCCCAGATCTTCTCCGTGCCCACCTCGACCCCGCTGTCCGCCTTGATGACGACGACGGCGCCCTCGACGACCGTGAGCCCGGCCAGCTGCTCGCCGGTGAAGTCGTCGAAGCCGGGGGTGTCCAGGAAGTTGATCTTCTGCTTGCGCCACTCCCCGTAGCCGGCGGCGATGTTGAGGGACATCTTGCGCTCGACTTCCTCTTCCTCGAAGTCGAGGCAGCTATTGCCGTCCTCGACGCGCTCGAGACGGTTGAGAGTGCCGGTCACGTAGAGAATCGCCTGGCCGAGGCTCGTCTTGCCGCTGCTCTGGTGCCCCAAGAGGGCGATGTTCCTGATGTCGTCGGGGCCGTAGCTCTTCACCAATCCGCCCTCCTGCCGAAGGAGTGCCCACCGCCGGTGGGAAAGTCCTCAATGTCGGGGTTCAAACGGTTGCGGGAAAACAACCTAGCCAAGCTAACACCTGGCCAACGCCCTGTCAACAGAGGGCTGGTCCGGGATGCCGCAATGCCGGGGGCGACTCAGCCGCCGAAACGGGAGCCGAGGGTGGTGAAGAAGGCCGCCACCACCGATCCGATCAGGAAGACGACGACGATGGGCGGCGTCACGGCGCTGCGCCGTCGTTCCATCAGGAGCGCCGCGCCGCCGATGAAGACCCACAGAGTCCACAGCGGGAAGACGCCGATCTGGTCGAGGAAGTTGGCGAGGAAGCCCTCACCGGAAACGAGTGCACCCAAGCTGAACTCTAGGGAGCTGGACTGCAGGTCTTTCATCGAGTTCAGCTCCAGGCCGGCGAAGCGCAGGTACAGCGTGTTGATGAGTTGGTAGGCGATGCCGATGAAGCTCGTGTACGTTGTCAGCGTGAACAGGCGCCGGTAGGGGGCGCCCCCGAAGGTGATCATCAGGGCCAGCCAGTAGAAGAAGCTCACGATCAGGAGCACCGCCGGCAGGCCGAGCAAGGGACCGCCGATGGTGCCGCCGATCAGGCTCCAACGCAGGGGCGCCGGCAGGCCGCCGCCTTCATCGAGCTGGGCGCCTTCCATCTGGCCACTCCCGACGTCGAGGATCATCAGGTCGCGCTGGAGGGGGTACAGCAGGATTCCGGCCAGGAGCGTCAGGACAATCAACACAACCAGCCCGGGCCACCAGGCGAGACCGGCCTTGATGTCCGCCGCGACGCTGCCCGGCGCCGTGAAGACGCGCGGGATGGCACTGAAAGCGCGAGCGATTTCCGGCGCGGTAGAGGGCGACTGCGGATCCATGACGGAGTCCTCCCGTTGTTCTTCAGGCACGGCGGCTGCGCAGAGCGCCTGGCAGCCATTGCCAGGCCTCCCAACGGCCCTCGTCGTTCAGGCGAATGCGCTCCAGGAAGTCCAGCCAGAACGCCCAGAGACAGCAGACGAGGAAGGCGATCGCGGCGGTGCCTGCGACCACGAGCTTCTTGCGCGGCGCGACGGGGAGTGTCGGTTCGCGCGGCGGATCGAGAACGCGCAGGGTGGACACGGTGTTGGCGGCCTGCAAGCGCGCCTGTTCGAGCTGCTGCACCAGCAGATTGGCGATCTCCTCCTGGATGGCGAGTTCCCGGCGCAGTTCGTAGTAGCGGAGCGCGAGGGCGGGGAGTTCGCGCAGGGGCTTGATCCGCTGCGGCAAGCCTCGCCCCTCCGCCTCGAGCGTCGCGAGCTGGCTGCGGAGGGCGCTGATCTCGGCCGTGAGGGAGCGGAGCGCCGGCGCGTCGGGCGCAGCGTCAGCCGCCAGCACCGCCCGCTCCAGTTCCTTGAAAACGAGCTGGCGATTGAGTTCGCCCACCAGCGCCAGCTCGGCTTCGAGTTCCGCGGGCAGGTGGACGACTCCCTCCTGGGCGGAGAAGTCCGCCAGGGCGCGGCGCGCGCGCGCGAGTTCGGTCTGGGCGTTCCCGAGCCGCTCGGCGAGGAAGCGCTCCTTGCGGCCGCCCTGCTCGCGCAGCGCCTCCTGGTTGAAGCGGTCCAACTCGACGATCAATTGTCGGACGATCCCTTGCGCGAGCGCCGCCGTCGGTGCGGTCGCGGTCACGCGCAAGACCCGGCTCGCGTCGTCGATCTCCACCGCCAGAGCCTCCTGCAGCCGGGCGACGGCCTCCTGCTCGGCGGCCTCGGGGTTGGTCCCACGAAGCGCGGTGAGATCGTAGGGGGTGTAGAGATCGAGGGTGTCGACGACCCGCTGGCAGACGCTGTAGCTGGCCAGGATCTCGCGCTGGACCTCGTTGGAGCCCCCCTCGCCGAAGAGGTTCAGTCCGAAGGGCAGCCCCGCCTGGCCGAGCAGGGCCCCGAGAGGTGACACCGAGGATTCCGCCTCGGGCAGGAGACTGGCCGTCGCCGCATACCGGCGAGGCAACACGAACAGCGCCAGGAGGATAGCCACCGCTGTGGCGACGGCGGTTCCGAGGAGGATCAAGCGCCGGCGGCGCATCAGGATTCCGAGCAAGGCTCCGAGGGAGAAAGACGCTTGCATTGGTTCCGCCGGCCGGATACGTTTACACTGCTTCCACGATGTGCGGCACCGTACATCGCCCACCCGTGAGTGTCAACACCATTGCCCTGGAGGCCCGCTAGCCCCACTGCTTTCGCCGGAGCGCCAGGCTAGAAGAGTGCTCCGCAAGCACATCCAACGGGTTCCCTTGGCAAAGCCCTTGCTTTGCTGACGAGGTTGCGACCGAGCGACGCGCTGCGGTGCGTTGTGCGCATGCGCGGCGCGGCAGACCCTGCCTGCGTCTGGGAAGTACCTGCCGCAGTGGGTGAACTTAGCGCTTGACGCTCTTTGGGGGCTATGGGACTTTTCGCCGTCTTTTCCGATGGTTCGCCCTCCGCGGGTCGAGAGTCCAGCCTGCGCGTCAGGACCGCTTACGAACGCAGCCTGGCGGTTGCCGCTTTGCAGATGGAGGCGTAGGTGAAGTACCTGGTCACCGGTGGCGCGGGCTTCATCGGTTCACATTTGTGTGAGTACCTGCTCGGGCAGGGCCATCGTGTTCATGCAATCGATAATCTCTCTACGGGACGGCTCGAGAACGTCGAGCACCTCGCCGATCACCCCCGCTTCTCGCTCACCGTCGATAGCATCCTCAACCCCTTCCTGATGGAACGCCTGATCCAGGAGGCGGATGTCGTCTACCATCTCGCCGCGGCTGTCGGCGTCAAGTTGATCATCGAGAAGCCTGTTTCCACCATCGAGACGAACATCCAGGGCACCGAGATCGTGCTTCGCTATGCCAGCCGGCACGGCCGCAAGGTCGTGATCTCCTCGACGAGCGAAGTCTACGGGAAGAACAACAAGCTGCCCTTCACCGAGGATGACGACTGCAGCTACGGCCCGACGACGATCGGCCGCTGGAGCTACGCCTACTCCAAGGCCCTGGACGAGTTCATGGCCCTTGCTTATCGGCAGGAGACGCAGGTGCCGGTCGTCATCACGCGCCTATTCAACACCGTCGGCCCCCGGCAGACCGGTCGCTACGGGATGGTGATCCCCCGCTTCATTCGTCAAGCTCTGCAGGGAGAACCGATCACGGTCTACGGCAACGGGAAGCAGAGTCGGAGCTTCACCTACGTCGGTGATGTCGTGAAGGCCCTCGTCGACCTCAGCGAGGCGGAAGCCGCCGAGGGCGAGGTCTTCAACGTGGGCAACGACGAGCTGGTTACGATTGAGGGGCTGGCTCAGAAGGTGAAGCTGATGACGGGCAGCCGCTCGAAGATCGAGTACATCCCGTACGAGAAGGCCTACAGCGCCAACTACGAGGACATGATGCATCGCTTGCCCTCGCTGAAGAAGATCCATGGCGCCATCGGCTACCGGCCGACGATGAACCTCGAGAGCATCCTGCGCACGGTGATCGACCACACGAGCCGGGAAATTGCCAGGGCGCGGGGCAGCCTCGATAGTCGCGCCCTGATCTCCTGAGATCCTTGCGGCGAGCCTGAGCGCCCCCCCGCCGTGCGGGACCTGTCCGGTCCGCATCCAGCAGCTGGCGCTAGCTCTCCCGCCTCGCTCGGACTAGCGCAGGAGAAGCCAGCGACGGGCCTGCTGCGTGCCGCCCCCGGCCGCCCTCAGCAAGTAAACACCTGAGGCCAGCTGCGGCAGGCTGCCGTCTCCGCTACTGAAGACCAGCAACCTGCCATCCGGTCCAGGGACACCCGCCCACAGCTCCGCGAGTTCTCGCCCTTGCACGTCGTGCAGGGTCAGTCGCACGTTGAGCCCAGGAGCGCCGGATAGGTGGAGCGTCATTCCTGGATTGCCGGGATTGGGGTAGGGAGGTCCGAGCGCAATCTGGCTGCGCATCCCTGCGGGCAGTTCGTCGCTCGCGGTTTCCCCCCGCGCGAAGACCACACCGTCCTCGTAGGGCACCGTGATGGCGCTCCCCCCCAGCCAGGGCGCAAAGTCCGCAGCCTGATCATCGCCCGGCAGGAGTGTCCAGTCCGCGTCGTACGCGAGTACCTGGTCCGCCTCGGACGCATTGCAGACCACGAGTCCGTTCTCGTACTCGCGCGCGAGCAGCCCACCATCGCCGAGTACAACGCTCAAGGAGTCGATCACCATGCTCACGATGCCGCGCGTAACGAGCCGCACGGTGTAGTTCGTCGCGGAGCCGAGATTGAGCTTGCCGCGATACAACCCCTCGGCACCGGCCTCTGCGCGCAGGGTGGTTGTCGTCAGGCCTCCAGGTGCACTCTTGAAGAAGAGCTGCGTCTCGCCGAGCGCCACGTCGAGCATCCGATAGCGGAAGGAGAAAACGTAGCTCGTGTCGGGCAGGAAACCGCCGGTGGGCGTGACGTAGAAGAGCGTCGGGAACGGATCTGCGGCGTTGGTGGTCGCAAGCAGGGAACTCGCGCCCTGGAGCACGAGACCTGGCTCGCTCGTGATGCTCACCGCCGTGTGAGGCGCGAAGGGCGCGACATGGGGTCCGATGCCGCCTTCGAAGACGTCGACGAAAAGTGGCGTCTCGTTGAGGGTGAAGCGGGGGCCAAGAGGCAGTCCAAGCTGGAAATCAAAGAGATCGTACCATGTGACCTGGTAGTGGTCGAAGGTGCTGAAGTCGTAGCTGAAGTAGTTGTCGCTGAGCAGGCTGCCGGTGTAGCGGAAGCGGAAGGGAGGCATGTCGAAGGGACTGCCGCCGACCTCCTGGAATGGGTAGAGCCCGTTCACGGACGTCAGGTTCGTCCCGAATTCGAGGGAGTTCCAGATGTCCAGGTCCATGAGAGTCCCGTCGAAGTAGCCCTCGCCGGGACTTCCCGGGAAAGCCTCATAGAGCTTCCCATGCAGAGCATCATGACGCGGCTTGGAGTTGTTGCCCATGATCACGGTGCTGGGTGGGAGCTGGGCGGCCAGCGAATCCGCGAACATGGCCATCGACTCTGTCAGCCAGGCTTGGATTCCCGCACTGCCGATGCCGGCTTCGTAGAGATCCGCGATCTGATTGTTGTTGTAGTCGAAGCTCCCCGCAAAGAGCGGATCCCACCAGAGGTAGCCGCCGTTGCTCATCTCGTCCAGGAAGACGCCGTCGATCACGCCGGTTTCGATCAAGGGGAAGAAGCGCTCCCTGACGAAGCGAATGAAGTAGTCCCGGAACCGCTCACCGTTCACGGTCGGACACACAGCAGTGATGTTGACGTGCTCCGCATGCTCCCAGAACGAGATCACTTGGCCCATCTCGTTGCGAGCCAGCCACTCCGAATGGACCCCACTGACGAAGTCGTGCCGCAAGGTCCCTGGCGTATCGTCCGGACCAAGGTTGTCCGTGATCAGTACAGGATCGATGTAGGCCAGGAGCATGAGCTCGGGGTTGCTCTGCCGGATGAGCGTCAGACTCGCGGGCGCCCAGTCGATCAGCTGGAAGGGCAGC